>JAPOOT010000089.1 GCA_026713285.1 Gemmatimonadota bacterium
CCCGCACGCCGGCCCCGCTGTACCGGTCCGCAATCCCCACCTCGACAAGCTTTACGCCGACGGAGCGGATCGCGTGATCGTAGAAGTTTCGCTGGCTGCGGGACATGATGACTTCGTTCTTCATGCCTGCGGTGTCCGGCAGCCGGTTCATCTTGCCGGGATCCGGTCCGGTGACGCATGCCGCCGTGCCTAGAAGGAGACCCGCGGCCGCGCCGGACGTAACGTATCCTGCTTCGGCTCCGGTGATCTTCGCGATGATCCCGCTCGCCCGGGCCTGGAGTTCGGCGATGTCGACGCAGTACTGCGATGCCTCGCGCATGGCGTCCGCCACTTCGGGATCCATGATGCCGCCGCTGAGCCGAGTCGTGGGTCCCGATGCATTGATGATCGGACGTATGCCGATCTGCTCGTAGATGTTGGGCATGTATGACCCTGGCGTGAATCGAAGGCGGTGCCTAGAAAGCAGCACTAATCCTATTACATCGGACCCTGGTATGCAACCTGTTTTTTTCGCGTGGGCGGGTGGCGGTGGGGATGCCCGCCGGATCGCATTCCGCGCATGAAGCGGAAATACAGGTTTCGATCACACGGGGAAGGGCACTCCTGCCGGCGCGGAACGGCGACCGGCCGGCTGCGTCGACCCACGAGTATTGAATTGACGCCGCGTTACGTTAAGGCTATTTTAGAACGTGGAAAAACCGTCGCGAGAAAGCGATGAACGTCGTGTCAACCCGGAATCCAGGTAAGCAGTAGCCCAATGGCCCACAAAGATTTACAATCGTTCGTCGACCTGCTCAGGGACGAAGGCGAGTTAAAGGAAGTCACCGTCGAAGTCGATCCCGATCTGGAGATCAGCGCCATCGCGGACCGCGTGGTCAAACGGAACGGTCCCGCGTTGTTGTTCACCAACGTCAAGGGCCATGCAGGTATTCCCGTGCTGATCAATACCTTCGGGTCGAAGCGCCGCATGGAACTGGCCCTGGGCGCGGAAGACCTCGACGACATCGCGGCCGAGATCGCCGAACTGATCAATCCCCGGATGCCAGCCTCGCTCGCGGGAAAGCTGCAGATGCTGCCCCGGCTCGCACGGTTGAAGGACACCCAGACGCGGACCGTCCGCAACGGCCCCTGCCAGGAGGTAGTGGAGACGGACACGGCGTCCCTCGAAAGCCTTCCGGTCATCAAATGCTGGCCCGGCGACGGCGGGAAGTACATCACCTTCCCCCAGGTCATTACGAAGCATCCCGAAAAGGAAACGCGCAACGTGGGCATGTACCGGCTGCAGGTCTTCGACGACAAGACGCTGGGACTGCACTGGCAGCGTCACAAGGGCGGCGCCCACCACTACCACGTCGCGGAACAGGCTGGCAAGCGACTGGAAGTCGCCGTCGTCCTCGGTCCCGATCCTGAGACCATGTACGCCGCGACGGCGCCCCTGCCCGACGAGATCGACGAATACATGCTGGCCGGGTTTCTCCGCAGGCGGCCGGTGGAGCTTGTAAAATGCCGGACGGTGGACCTGGAGGTGCCGGCCAACGCCCAGATCGTGCTGGAAGGCTACGCCGAGCCCCGCGAACGGCGTGTCGAGGGTCCCTTCGGCGATCACCAGGGTTATTACTCGCTGACCGACGAATACCCGGTATTTCACCTTACGGCCATCACGCGAAGAAAAGAACCCATCTATCCCACGATCATCGTCGGGCCGCCTCCGCAGGAAGACGGTTGGCTCGGGAAGGCCACCGAACGCATTTTCCTGCCGCTCCTCAAGACCACGCTCCCGGAGATCGTGGACATCGACCTGCCCATCGAAGGCATTTTTCACAACCTGGCCATCGTATCTATCGACAAGCGCTATCCGGGCCATGCCCGGAAGGTCATGCATGCCCTCTGGGGCCTGGGCCAGATGATGTTCACCAAGGTGATTATCGTTGTGGACAAGGACGTGGACGTGCATAATATGAGGGAGGTCGCCTGGAGGGTCGGGGTATCCATCGATCCGAAACGGGATCTGTTGATTAGCGAGGGACCTTGCGACGTCCTGGATTTCGCCGCGCAGACCGCGGATGTGAGCGGCAAGCTGGGCATCGACGCCACCGAGAAATGGCCGGACGAAGGGTTCGACAGGGGATGGCCGGAAATCCTGCGCATGCCCGAAGAGGTCGACCGGCGCATCGACGCGCTATGGCCGAAGCTGGATCTGTAACCTGGTCGAGCCTGAACCTTTGATTCACCGGGGGGCGTCAGTTCCAAGCCCTGGTCGCCGAAGCGGTACTGAATGACTTCCACGGGAAAATCGTGACTGGCAAACGGTTTTCGTTCGAGACGAAACCGGGAGACCTGGCAAAATCTTGCCGGACAGTTCGAATCCGATATATTACATTTTAAAATTCACGCTTCACATTCCTAACTCATTCCCTGCCGGCTGCTCTCGCGTGCATGTGCTGGTGTGTATCCGTGTGTATTATGGCAGGAAAGGGAGGTCGGCCATGTATTTCGTAGTCGTTGCAACGCACAAGGAAGAAATGAGGCAGGAAAGGGCTCGTTTGCAGGATGCCTTCGCCGCCTACATTCACGATCTTACCCACCATCCTGATGTGACCGTACATCACGGAGGACAGACGCTCAGCGAGCGTGACAAGACCGTTACCGGCTTTGTCCTCGTGCTTGAAGCGCCCTCGATCGAAGTGGCACAGGAGTTCGTCGACGGCAGTCCCTATGCCCGGGCGGGCACCTTCGCCGAGTCTCATGTCTGCCCGTGGAACTGGCTGACGGGACGTCCTGGCTGAGTGTATTGCCGGACCGCCTACCCTGTCGGATCAACGAGGGATTCCGCGCATCTCAGGTCATAGGGACCTCAGCTGTGCGTAGACTAGCTGGGGGAGTCTTGTGAGCAGGCGCGATGAGCAAAACACTCCTGATGTTCAATACGAACCCGATGAAAATCCTCCGGTGCCGGTGTCTCTGGGCAGCGGCCTGCAGCTCGTAGTTCTCGGCATAACAAGTATCATCTTTATCCCCATGATCGTAATCCGGGTCAGTGGCGGAACCGATGCGTACCTGTCCTGGGCCGTATTCGGCGCGGTCGCCGTCAGTGGAATCTGCACGGCCCTGCAGGCGGTCAGGCTGAGCCGGATCGGAGCGGGATACCTGCTTTTCATGGGTCCCGCCGGCGCCTATATCGGGGTCTGCGTCAGTGCCCTCGACCAGGGTGGTCCAGCGCTGCTCGCTACCCTGGTTGTCGCATCGTCGCTGATCCCAATCGTGATTTCGATGCGGCTTGCTCTGTTCCGGCGGCTTCTGACCCCGACTATCGTCGGTACCGTAAACATGCTGATACCAGCGACCGTGCTGCCGGTCGTATTCAGTCGCCTGGCCGACGCGCCGCACGACGCGGCGTTCAGTGCGCCGCTTACAGCGATTGCCACGGGTCTGGTCATCGGGGGCATCTCACTGAAGGCGGGGCCGACGCTGCGTTTGTGGGCTCCGCTCATTGGGGTGATAGCGGGTTCGGTTCTTGGCGGAACGTTGGGGCTCTATGACTTCGACCTGGTTGCCCGGGCTCCGTGGATCGGTTTGCCGCTGGGTAACTGGCCGGGTATCGGGCTCGACCTCGGTCCGGCCTTCGTGGAACTCCTGCCTGCCTTCGCTTTCGTGGCCCTCATCGGCGCCATCCAGACCATAACCGGCGCGGTCGCCATCCAGCGCGTGTCCTGGCGCCGGCCGCGGGCCGTGGACTACCGGGCGGTGGAGGGCGCGGTGACGGCGGACGGCATCGGCAAGTTGATATCGGGCCTCGCAGGGATTGTACCGACGCAGACCATCGGAGTCAGCGTTCCGACGGTAGAGCTTACGGGGGTCGCGGCCCGTCGCGTGGGGATCTTCGCCGCCGGCGCGCTGATCCTGCTGGCTTTCCTGCCCAAGGCAATTGCCATGATACTGGCGATACCCAGTGCGGTCGTCGTTGCCTATCTGACCGTCGTGCTGGCGCTGACCTTCGTCCGTGGGATGTCGGAGGTGGTGCAGGGCGGGATCGATCATCGCAAGGCGCTGATCACAGGCGTCGCTTTCTGGGTCGGCGTCGGCTGCCAGAACGATCTCCTGTTCCCGGAGATGCTGGAGGAATTGGGCGGCGGCCTGCTGAGGAACGGCATAACGGCCGGGGGCATCATGGCGATCCTGATGACCCTGTTTCTGGAAGCTACGGCGGCGCGCCGCAGCCGGATCGAAGTGGAGCTCGATATGTCCGTTCTGCCGAAGATCAGGGCCTTCCTTCATACCTTCGCGTCCCGGAACGGCTGGGGAGAGCAGATGGTCGGCCGTCTGGACGCCGCCAGCGAGGAGACGTTGCTGACGCTGGTCGAGCAGGACGAGGGTCGCGATAAACGCGAACGACGGCGTCTTCTGCTGAAGGCCCACAGGGAAAGCGGCGGCGCGGTCCTCGAGTTCATCGCCGCTGTGGGCGAGGAGAACGTACAGGATCGGATAGGTCTGCTGGCGGATCGGCCCGATGACGTGCTGATGGAGCGGGAAGTATCGCTGCGGCTGCTGCAGCACATCGCTTCCTCTGTTCGCCACCAGCAGTTCCACGATACGGATATCGTGACCGTCCACGTTAAAACTCCCTAGACGGCCCGAAGGAGCCGTTGATCCTTCGATGGGGCCGCAGCGGACAGAAATGCCCATCCGCTCCGGTAAAGTCCCAACAGAAACCGGAAGCGCACACCATGAGACACGAAGGATGAAACTTGAATCAACCGGCGATGCGGTGGGCGCCTGCGTTCCGGGCGGAGCCCCTGAACCCGTCACTCAGTTGATGCATGAAGAAGCGTTCAAGCGGGCATGGTCCAACCGGGACAACACCCGAATCGAACTGCCCCCTGTCGACATCAACAGGACGCTCGCCCGGTTTTACCGCATGGACAAACCGCTCAGGTTTACCCGGACCATGCTATGGGACATGGAGGTGAGAAAGGCCTTCCGGCCCGATCTCTATATCCCATCTGTTGTATCAGAGGGCAGCGCTCGCTACTGGCGCCAGCAGGCATCGGGCGACGAAGCCGAATCTTTCGTGCGATGCTCGCGGCAGCGCCTCTGGCTCAAGCCTTCGGAGCGCGGACTGGTCCTCGAGCGGGTCCTCCTTAACCCTGCGCGGCAGCGCGCCACTTTCATCGGGGCGGCGGAACTCCAGGACCGGGACGGGAAACTGCTCAGAGCAGGTGATGGACAGCCCCTCTTTCACGTTGAGCATTCGGTCGAAGGCAGTGAATTGCGGCCTCTGAACCTGTGGCGCATCGTTTTCCTCACGGACGGACCCCGGCAGAAACTGATCGAACGGTTTAAGCCGGCGAAGGACGTGTGGCTGCGCGAGTTTGTCGAAATCTACATCCGGCGGGATTTGAGGATCGAGCTGACCCGGAGGAAGCCCGGAAGATCACCCACCGAGAAACCTGCCGGAGAGCCGCTCTGATGAAGATCCTGGACATTCACCACGTGGGGTTGCTGTCACCTGAGGCCGCGGCCCATGCCAGGTTCTACCTCGAGGTCTGGGGACTCCAACCGGCCGGAGAAGACCGGCACGCGCGGTATCTTCGCGGAGCGTCGACCGGGCACCACATAGTCAGCCTGCATCCAGCGTCGCGGCGTGGGCTGCACCACCTTGCCTTCAACGTTGCCGGGCGGGAGGCCGTCGACGAGGCGGCAATCGAACTCGAACGCCGGGGAATTACCATCGTGGCGCATCCGGACTACCTGGACGAACAAGGCGCCGGGTACGGACTGCGGTTTCTGGACCCGGAAAAACGCTGCATCGAGCTATCGGCCGGCGTGACCGGGAGCTCGAAAGGCCGGCCTGACGGCAACGGCGGTCCCCGCCGGCTGTGCCATGTAGGTCTGAATACTCCTTGGTTCGAACAGATCGTGGAGTTCTACACCGGTATTCTCGGTTTTCGGATCTCGGACAGGATCGAGGACCAGTTGGCCTTCCTGCGATGCGACCGGAGGCATCACGTAATCGTCTTCAACCGCGCAGATCACCCATCCGTCAACCACGTTGCGTACGAGATTGCGAACGTGGACGACGTGATGAAGGCGGTCTCAAACCTGCGTGCCCGAGGCCATGAACCCGACTGGGGACCGGGGCGTCACGGCCCGGGCAACAACATCTTCTGCTACTACAGGGATCCGGCTGGATATGTGAACGAATTCTCCAGCGAATTAGCGTACATCGAAGACGAAGCTATACACAAACCCGCGGTGTGGAGACGGGCGCCGGAAACCCTTGACTTCTGGGGTACGGCAGGGACGCCCGGCGCCGACGTTCGGAACGCTATGGCCGGCGACCCTGATCCTGGCTGGACTTCGAAGGGAATCATCGAAATTTAAACGGGGGATGGCCGCAGTGCCGCGCGGGATCGGGTGTGAAATGCCAATCGCGCCCTTGAAGGACGTTAGGTCACATGATGATCACTGTGGTAATTCTTGTTGTGGACAAGGACGTGGACTTGCATTATATGAAGTACACGCCCGGCTGGCCGGTGTTTTTGGTGGACACCCTCTGGCCGGAACCGGACTGATTGTTTTCAGGAGGCGGATTTGTTCGAAGCATTGATTGCTGAAGCTGGCCTGGAAGATATCCACGGCAAGGTAGTGGCGGGCGAGCGGCTTTCGGCCGACGACGGGAGAAGGCTGTACCGGCACGGCAACCTGCCGGCTGTCGGCTACCTGGCTAATCTCGTTCGCGAGCGTATGCACGGCGAACGGGTCTACTTCGTTCGAAATCAGCATCTGAACTACACCAACATCTGCAACAAGAGCTGCCTGTTCTGTTCATTTTACGCGCTGCCTAAAGACCCCGAGGGATACGTTCTTTCACCCGACGATATACGGGCGAGAATGGAGACCTACGCCGACATTCCAATCTCCGAGATCCACATGGTCGGTGGGGTGAACCCCAAGCTGCCATACGCCTATTACCTGGACATCGTCCGGGCGATCAAGGATGTACGGCCGGGTGTATCGCTTAAGGCATACACCATGATCGAACTTGAACAGATCCGGAGAATCGGCAAAAAGTCTATGGCCGAGACCCTGCTGGACCTGAAGGAAGCCGGGGTGGACGCACTGCCCGGCGGCGGCGCCGAGGTCTTCAGCGAACGGGTGCATGAGGAACTCTTCCAGGCCAAGTCGGATTCGGACAAGTGGCTCGAGACCGCCCGGGTCGCCCACGAGGCGGGCCTGCCGTCGAACGCCACCATGCTGTACGGCCACGTGGAGCAGACGGAGGAGAAGGTCTACCACCTCATCAAGCTGAGGGAACTGCAGGACGAGACGAAGGGGTTGCTGGCCTTCATTCCCCTGTCGTGGCACCCCGAGCGGACGGCGATTGAGCACCTTCCGGGGCCGACGGGCCAGATGGACCTAAGGGAGATCGCGGTGGCCCGGCTTATGCTGGACAACGTGCCGCATATCAAGTCGTTCTGGATCATGAACACGCCGGCGGTGACGCAGGTGTCGCTGTGGTACGGCGCGGACGACATGGACGGCAGCGTCCTGGAATATGAGATTACCCGCAACCCCGTCACCGACCGCATGCAGGCCCTGTCCCACACGCAGATGCTCGACATGATCAGCGAATCGGGGCGGCAACCCGTGGAACGCGACGCGCTCTACAATATCGTCGACCAGCCGGAAACGGTACGGCCTGTCTACCTGGATACGGTCGACGGCATAACCGCGGAAGCTGTTACAAGCGCGGGATGACCCTCATGATTGCCGATATCGCGGAAAAAGTCCTGGCCGGGACACGGCTGACCGAGGCGGACGGACGCCGGCTGTTCCAGCATCCGAACGTCACCGAACTGGGCATGCTTGCCGACCACGTTAGGCGGACCAGGCACCCGGAACCGGTGGTGACCTATAACATCGGCCGGAATATCAACTACACCAACGTGTGCTGGGTTCGGTGCAAGTTCTGCGCCTTCTACCGCCCGCCGGGCAGCCAGGAAGGGTACACGCTGCCCGACGAAGAGATCTTCGCCAAGGTCGAGGAACTGATCGACGTCGGGGGCGACACGCGGGAGTCCTGCGAGATCCTCATGCAGGGCGGACTCAATCCCAGGTTGAAGATCGACTACTATGAAAACCTCTTCTCGGAAATCACCCGCCGCTATCCGGCGGCCTATCTCCATTCGCTTTCCGTGGCGGAAATCGTCTATCTCGCCCATATCTCCCGGATCTCGGTCGAAGAAGCGCTGGTCCGTCTGCGCGCGGCTGGATTGAAGTCTCTTCCGGGCGCCGGCGCCGAAATCCTTGACACCGAAGTCCGCGACGCCATCGCCTTCCGCAAGGAATCGGTGCAGGAATGGCTGGACGTGCACGGCCTGACCCATCGCCTGGGCATGAAGTCGACAGCCACTATGATGTTTGGTTCGGTAGAGACCGTCGAGCACCGCCTGAAGCACCTTCTGAGGGTACGCGAGGCGCAGGACGATTCCCTGGCAAATCACGACGGGTATTTCACGGCATTCATCGCCTGGAGCTTCCAACCCGAAGGCACCGAACTGCCCGACACGAGAAAAGCGACGGGTTACGACTACCTTCGCACCGTGGCTATCGCCCGGCTCATGCTGGACAACATAGAGAACATCCAGGCGTCATACGTGACCCAGGGACCCAAGATCGCGCAGATCGCCCTGGGTTACGGCGTGAACGATTTCGGCAGCACGATGATGGAAGAAAACGTCATAAGCGCGGGAGGCACGAGTTTCGTGATGCCGACGGAAGAAATCGAACGGCTCATCAATGACGCGGGATTCACGCCGCGCCGGCGCAATACACGCTACGAGTTCGTGGGAAACGGGTCATTGGAAAAGCACGAAGCCTCCGTGTAAGCGCGAATAGTCGCGGCCACCGGAGCTTCTTCCCGTCGTGATCGACAACCGAATGGATCAAGGCGAACGCAGGTCCCCAGAGAAGACGCCACTGCCGGGAGCGATGACGGAACGGCCTGTACCGACTTCCGCATGGAAAAAAAAACCCGCATCCACGCCGTAAGTTACCTGAATTCCCGGACCCTGACCTACGGCCTGGAACACGGGGGGCTGCATCACGGGTTCGAGATCCATTACGATGTGCCCTCTGTGTGCGCCCGGCAGGTAGGAATGGGCGCGACATCGGCGGGCGTCATACCATCCATCGAATACGCGCGCAGTCCAGTACCTTACTCCATCGTTCCCGAAGTTTCCATTGCCTCAGACGGTCCGGTCGGCAGCATTTTCCTGTTCCGCAGGGTGCCGGTCGAACGGATCCGGACCGTGGCGATGGACGTGAGTTCCAGGACTTCGGTCGCCCTGGTCCGGATCGTCCTGCACGAGCGGTACGGCGTGGAAATCGAATCCATCGACCATCCACCAAACGTACCGGCGATGCTTGAACGGGCGGACGCTGCCCTGGTCATCGGTGATCCTGCCCTGGAGAGTACGGACCGGCCCGAACCCCGGCTGGACCTGGGTGAAGCCTGGCGGGAACTGACTGGACTGCCCTTCGTTTACGCCTTCTGGGCGGGGAAGGATGACGGTCTCACGCCCGGTGAGGTCGAACTGCTGATCGCGTCGAAGAAACAGGGGATGGCCGCCTTCGACGAGATCGCCGAAGAACACGCGGGCGACCGCTCACAGCCGACGTCGTTCTACGCGTCGTACCTGAGGGACAACCTGGTCTACGACCTGGGTGACCGCGAACGAAGAGGACTCATGGAGTTTTACGGGATGGCCCATGCTCGCGGCCTGATCCCGTACGTACCGGAATTTCGTTTTTACCCGCGTCAAGGAAGGAGATGATCATGGCATCGGCAACGACGGTCGGCATCGGCACGGGAAGCAACCGCCGCGAGAACGTGCGCGTGGCGGTGGAACGCTCCGCCCCGCAACTGGCCTCCCTCATGGGGGAAGAGGTCATGCTCAAGCCGAATTTCCTCTCGGGCACCAACCCGGTGGTATGCACCCACCCGGACGCGGTCCGCGGCGTGCTGGACGTCATCATGACCCTTCCGGAGAAACCGCGCCGGGTCCTGATCGCAGAGGGCGGCAATGAATCCGAGCCGGGAGAGTGCTTCCGTCACATGGGATACACCGACATCCCGGACGAATACGACATCCCCATCGAACTGGTGGACCTGAACCGGGAGACCAGGTGGCGAAACACCCGGGTGTACATGGTCGACGGCACCTGGACTACGGTCAGGATGCCGCGTACCGTGCTGGAATGTCCCTGCGTTATCTCGGTCGCCTTGGCCAAGACCCATGACGGCGCCATGGTTACCCTGGCGCTGAAGAATCTCATCATGGGTACGATATTGAAGAAAGACCGAATCAAGGTGCATGGCTACACGACCCACCACGACCGGCGCCATCCGCAGGAAGCCCGGGCGCTCAGCAGGAACCTGATCCGCCTCGCCCGCCACCTCTACCCCCACTACAGCGTGGTGGACGGTACGATAGGCATACAGGGCAATGGTCCGGGAGGAACCGACACCGTGCCGCTGGGCCTGGCGGCGGCCGGGGAGGACACCATCGCCGTGGACGCCGTCATCTCAAAGGCCATGGGATTCGAACCCCTGGAGGTGGGAACGGTATTCTACGGGGACGCCATCGGCCTGGGCGTGGGCGACCTGGAACGCATCCGCGTGAACGGCGGACGGCTGGATGAACTCGCCCTGTCCTTCAAGGGGCATGAATCCATCGATCTGCAGCGCCAGTGGGCTATCGAAGGCGCGTGGGAATCGGCGGCGGTCGGCGGTTGAATCGGCGGCGGTCAGCGGTTGAAACGGCGGCGGTTGGCGGTTGAAGCGGCGGGGACTCCGGCACCTACAGGTTAGGGATCAATGCCCCGGCAGGGCATCCGTGACGCGCAGCACCTCTTCTTCCGTGTTGTAGAAGTGGGGTGAAATGCGTATGCCACCCCCGCGGCGGGCGCCGATGACCTGGTGGCTTCGCAACGTTCGATGCAGGTCTTCGGTCTCGTGGACCGGGCTGTCGAAGGTCACGATACCCGACCATTCGGACTCGCCCCGGGGACTCAGGACGCGGTAGCCCGCGTCGCGCAAGGCTTCGGCCAGTCGGTCGGTCAACAGGCGCAGCCTCTCCTGTACAACGTCGATACCCACCTCCAGCAGCAGTTCCAGCGAGGCCCCCAGCGCGTGTATGCCCAGCGTGTTGTGGGATCCGCATTCGAAGCGCCGCGCCGTCGGCGCCGGAGTCGGATCGTAGACATCGTAGTTGCCCGCGTCGGCCACCGAATTCCAACCCACCTCGTAGAGCCTCAGCCGTTCGGTCATGTGCGGCGCGCAATAGAAGATGCCGATCCCTTCGGGACTCAGAAGCCATTTGTGTCCATCGGCCGTGAGGATGTCGATATTCATCGCGGCCACGTCCACCGGAGTCTGGCCGAGGGATTGTATGCCGTCGACGACGAAACAGACGCCCTTTTGCCGGCATAGAGCGCCGATCGCCGCGATGTCGTTGCGGAATCCGTTACCGTATTCGACGTGGCTGATGGAGACTGCGCGCGTCCTGGAATCGATCCTGTCCGAGATCGCATCCACCGTGAGGCGGCCGTCCACGGACTTGACCATCCGCGTTTCCACACCGTCCCGCGAGAGATTAAGCCACGGATATACGTTGGACGGGAATTCCAGATCGTTCAGGACCACGTTGTCGCCCCTGCGCCAGTCGATGCCGTTGGCGGCGAAACAGAGCCCTTCCGTGGTATTCTTGACGAATGCGATCTGACTGGGATCGGCGTTGATCAGTCTGGCCGACCGGGACCGGGCGGTCTCGATGGCCGCTTCCCAGTCGCGGTAGTTGGAGGCGGCGTTCTCGCTGAAGTCCGCCGCGTAGGCTCGCACGGCCTCGAAGGCGCGACCGGGCAACGTGCCGACCGCAGCGTGGTTCAGGTAGGTACAGTGGTGGACAACAGGAAATTCCTGGCGGATGCGGTCCAGGTTCAATTGAGGCCGTTCCGGTTCTGCGGGACGGAGCAGGGTGGTAACTGCCGCCGGTCGAGGCGACGCCGGGATCGATTCGAAAGCGGTCCGATCAGAAACTAGCCGCGGCGTCCTCCGTCGAATCGAAGATATTGAATACGGCATCCAGTCGGGTTACGACGACGAGCACGTTGTGCGTGCGTTCGCTCAGGTTGGCCAGCCTCAGGTCGCCTCCGGCCTCGCGGAGGGTCTTGGCGCTGCCTACGAGCGCGCCGACACCGGAACTGCTGATGAGGTTCAACCTGCCGAGATCTACGACGGCTCCGGTCGTGCCTTCAGACTTCAACGCCCTCACGCGATCATGGAAGGCGGTCACTTCGGGATCGCCCAGGAAGCTGCCAACGAGTTCGATAACCGGTACTCCGTTAATCCTGCGTTCGTTCATTACACGTCCCCTTCGTCTGTACGCTGCTGAAGCGAAAACCGGCCCTTTGAATGTCCATCATTAAACACCGCGTATTCGGTTTCCGCAAGGATAAATTGCGCGGGGCAGGCAGAGCCGGCCGGGGCGGTGGCGCGGGAGAGCGGCGACAGAGCGGCGGCAAAGCCGGCCGGGACGGTTGCGCGGGAGAGCGGCGGCAGAGCGGCGGCAAAGCCGGCCGGGACGGTTGCGCGGGAGAGCGGCGGCAGAGCGGCGGCAGACCCGGCCGGGGCGGCGGCGCGGCAGGGACGCCGGGCGGGCGGCGGGCGTCCGTCCATTTCCGTCACCTGCAGATGGTCAGGGGTTCGACGCGAAAACGGCGGTCTCGGCGCCCGCGGCTCTGTATCCCGGGCAGAACCCCTCCTCGATGTAGGGACAGGGACTCCGGGCGATGATCACGCGGATACCCGCCTGGCGCAGGCCCTTGCCGATCACGTCTCGTGTCCGGGCTTCGTCCCACGGATCGACGGTCTCGTTCAGCGAGACCGGACAGGCTCCCACGATATCGTCTATACTAAGCGCCGTCGTCTCGTGGCCCAGTTCGGTTCCGCCCAGGTTGGGTGGGCCCTGGAACCCGGACAGGGCCGTCGTGGCGTTGTCCAGTATGAGGATGAGCAGATCCGACCCCTGGTGGACCACGTTGAACAGCGCGTTTGCGCTCAGGTGGAAGAAGTCGGAATCCCCGACGACGGCAATCACCGGGTCGGCCACGCCGGACAGAACGAGACCCGATGCGATTCCGATACTCGAACCCATGGAATACTTCACGTCGAGCATCTCGAAGGGCGGCGTATTGATCTTGATCGCGCAACCGGGATCGACCACGTAAACCGGCGACAGGCCGTATTGCGCGCTCAATTCGCGCAGGATTCCGAAAACCGGTGTATAGGGGCAGTTCGACGGCAGTCCGGCCTCGCTGGGCAGGTACTTCTGTTCGTCTTCCAGCGAGAAGTCTCGGTCAGGTTTATATCCGGGGACGAAACCGGCCAGGGACTCCGCGATCTGCCAGCGGAACAACTCCCCTTCCCGCGGCACGGCCCGGTCGTGCTTGCCGCTGACCGGCGTCGATATCTTCGCGTCATAGGCAACCGACTTGATCAGCGTTTCCAGAAAGGGTTCGTTCTCTTCCAGTACCAGGGTTTTCTCCGTCGAGCGCAGAAATCCGGTGATCTGGTCGGCGGGCAGCGGCCACAGGGTGGACAGCTTGAGAATGGAGAGACCGGAAGTGTCCGCCCCATGAAGCACGTCCATCAACTTGGTGTGAATTACGCCTGCGGCGATAATGCCGGTCTTTCCCGTGCCGGTCACGGTGTTGAAGTCTGCCCGTTCGAAATGCCGCGCGATCGATTCGAGCCGGTCGTGCAGTCGTCTGTGCAATCGGACGGCATTTCCGGGAACCGATATCCAGCGCATGGGATGACGTTCGAAAGCGTGGGGCCGCACGTAAGTCGTACGAGGAATTTCCGGTCGTTCCAGTTCTTCTTCCATCGTGCCGAAGGATTTCGTGATGCGCACGATGAAGGGCATCTGCGTTTCGCGGGAAAGCCGGAACGCCTCCCGCGTCATTGAGATCCCTTCGGAGGGCGTCGCCGGCTCCAGCATGGGCAGTTCGCTTCCCCAGGCGATCGGACGGGTATCCTGGTCGTTCTGGGAGGCCCATGCGCCCGGATCGTCCCCGAGCAGGATGACCAGCCCCGCGCCCACGTCCGTCAGGTTGGCCACCATGACGGCATCGAGCGCGACGTTGAACCCGACGCCCTTGCACCCCATCAGGGCCGGCACCCCTCCGATAGACGCGCCGACCGCCGTCTCAAAGGCGACCTTTTCGTTGGCGGACCATTCAACGTGCAGACCGTGACTGTCCACGAAGCCGCGCAGGAACTCGATGGTGCTGCTGCTCGGCGAACCAGGATAGCTCGTCGCCACCGCGACACCCGACTGCAGTGCGCCATAGGCGATGGCCTGGTCACCGGTGATTCGCATCCCGGCCACGAAACGCTCCCGTTAAATGTAAACAGCCTGTGAATGAACGGGTGAATATAGACTTTCACCCCGTCCCGGTCAAGCGATTACCATCGTGGAGAACCGGTCAGAAACCGCTTGCGACCGTTTCGCTGTCCGGCTATATTTGACCCGTTTCCTATCAAGGTATGGCAACAGGATTCGGATGGCGCGCACATTCCCACGGCGGTCGTTCGTTCCACGCTTTCCGCTCCGAATATCCTCTCAATCGACGGAGTATTGGAATGGCCAGAAAAAAGCAAACTGCCAGAAAAAAGCAGGCTGAAGGAAGTAAGAAAGTAGCAGTTAAAAAAAACCGAGCCATCGGGATGGCGGACACCATGGACGAATTGAAAAAGACGCTCGGAAGCACCGGTCCGGCCGAAGTGGACAACGAGGAATACTGGCGCGCGGTGCGGGCCCAGTTTCCGTACAATGGTTCGATACGATACACCAATAACGGGACGATAGGCATCCTGCCCCACATGGTCCTGCAGGCCCAGATCGCCACCCTGAAGGAGGCGGAGGTTCAGGATGGGGATACCGGGGGCGTCGCCTATCCCGCTCCCCACGAAGCCCACGGGAAGCTGGCCGCGCTGATCAACGCGGACCCCGGCGAGGTCGCCATTACGCGGAATTCGACCGAGAGCATGAACATCATCGCCCTCGGACTCGACCTGAAACCGGAAGACGAGATCCTGACCACGACGCACGAGCATTACGGCGGCTGGTCCTGCTGGCAGCATCGGCACGCCCTCTTCGGAAACCCGATCCGGAAACTCGACCTGTACGATCCGCCTGAAGACGAAGACGAGATCGTTGGGCTGTTCGAGGAAGCCATTCGGCCGGAAACCCGCGTGCTCAGCTTCTGCCACGTCACCTGCACCACGGCCTGGCGCCTGCCCGTCAAGAAGATCTGCGCGATGGCCCGCAAGCGTGGGCTTATTACGGTCGTCGACGGCGCGCAGTCGGTCGGCATGATCGCGGTCGACGTGAAGGACCTCGGCGGTGATTTCTATGTGAGCAGCACGCACAAATGGCTGTTTACGCCCAAAGGTACGGGCCTGTTGTACGTGGATGACGGGGCGCAGGACACGATCACGCTGGGTTACTACTCGGGAGGCGGCCGGCCGACGGCGAGGCGATTCGAGAACAACGCGAGCCAGAGCTACGCGCCGCTCGTGGGATTCGCCGTGGCCGTGGATTTTCACAACGCCATCGGTACCCGTCTGATCGAGGACCGCGGCGCGGCCATCGCGAAGTGGCTGAAGACCCGTCTTTCCAAAATACCCGGCGTCCGGGTGTGGACTCCCATGAGCCGCGGACTGTCCGCGTCCATGGTTTCCTTCTCCATCGCCGGCATGACCTCCTCCGACGTGGGCACGCCGCTCAGGGAACGGTACCGGATCCACAGCCGCGGCCTGCACGAAGGCGGATATCACGGCGCCCGCATTTCCTGCGCCATGCACAACAGCTATGATGAGATGGAGCAAGTCGTCAGCGCCGTGAAAGAAATCGCGGCGAACCGGTGCTGAATCCGAGTTCATTCCAGAACCCGCGGCTATCCATACGCGGGCTCACTAAGGGGGAGAACGGATCATGTCCGATACTGCACTTACCATAAAAGCACTGAAGGATCAGTTGGGCGAGAAGTTCGCGGAGAACGTCGTCCTTCGGATTAAGCGCGACGGTGAATACGTGGAATTCACGGGGGGAGAAGCGGCTCGCCGGGCCGACGCGCTCGCTGGACTGCTGTCCTCCCTCGGGTTGCAGCCCGGCGACCGGGTCGCGCTGCTGGCGGACAACCAGCCCGAATGGGGCGTCGCCTACCTGGCCATCGTGGGGCACGGAATGACGGCCGTACCCATCGACCGGCTGTTGAAACCCGGTGAATACCAGCGGATACTCGAGGATTCCGGGACCCGGGCCATCGTCGTGTCGGACGCCTTCCGCGACGATTTCCATTCCATTGCTGGCTCGCTGCCCGAACTGAAGCACGTGCTGAGCCTGGAAGAAGTCATGGCCAGCGAGACCGGTGCTTCTGCGCCGGACAACCCGGTCAGTCCGGACGATCTGGCCGTCCTGATCTATACTTCGGGCACTACCGGACAGCCCAAGGGCGTGATGCTTTCCCACCGGAATATCATGTCCAACGTGGTCGCCGCCAGCCGGGTCATCTCCATATCATCCGACGACAGCTTCGTGTCGGTACTCCCCCTTCACCACACTTTCGAATGCACCGCCGGGTTCCTCGCGCCGATATACAACGGCGCCATGGTTTCCTACGTGGGCAGCCTCAAGTCGCGGGACATCGTCGATACGATGAAGGATTCCAAGGCGACCATCATGCTGGCGGTCCCGCTGCTTTACGAGAAGATGTACCAGGGAATCATGCGCAAGGTAGGCTCCCAGCCCGCCGTCACGCGGACGGTGTTCAATCTTTTGATGGGCGCGGTGAAACTGGGCGAGAAGTTCAACAAGCGCATGGGGACGGCCCTGTTCAGAAGCCTGCGCGACAAAGGCGGACTCGGGACCATCCGGTTCTTCGTGTCCGGCGCCGCCGCGCTTCCGCCTGAAGTGGCCACGGGATTCGATCGCCTGGGCCTTCGCATCCTGCAGGGTTACGGACTCACGGAAACCTCGCCGGTCGTTTCGGTACATCGCGTGGAGCAACCACCCAAACCCGATTCCGTCGGACCGCCCTTAAACGGCGTGCAAGTGGAAGTCGTGGACCCGGACGAAACGGGCGTGGGTGAACTCATCGTCCGGGGCGACAACGTGATGCTGGGCTATTACAACAACCCGGAGGCCACGGCGGAGGTGCTCAAGGACGGAGCGCTGTACACCGGCGATTCGGGATGGATCGACGAGGAAGGACACCTGCATATTGCGGGGCGCCTGAAGAACGTGATCGTCACCCGGGCCGGCAAGAACATCTATCCCGAAGAAATCGAGGGTGAACTCGTCCTCAGTCCCTACATCGCCGAGGTGCTCGTCTTCGGCGCCGAAGTCCCCGGTACAGGGGAAGAATACGTACGGGCGGTCGTTGTCCCCGATTTCGAGTACCTGGAAGAGGAAGGCACGCCGAACGACGACGAAACCCTGAACGCGCTCATAAACAAGGAAGTGCGGGACCGGTGCGGAAACCTTGCGGACTACAAGCGGGTCCGGGAAGTGGAGATCCGCAGGGAGGAGTTCTCCAAGACCTCGACACGCAAGATCAAGCGGTTTCTCTTCCAGTCCGCCCAGTCCGGACAAGCGGCCCCGTCAGAAGACGCGGACGGCCAATAGGAGACACCGCGACGGCAGGGCGGAATCGCGATCGATGGATAAAATGGAGCAACCAGGTTCAGATCCGATGCCGCCTTCTCCGAAGGACGCGCGCTCTGATACCCCGTTACCGATCGATGCGGGACAGCAGAGAACGCATTGGCGACGCCCCGCCGTCCTGTTCGTCTGTACCTTTCTGACCACCCTTGTTTCCGGCACGATCATGGAGCACCCCGCCGTGCCGCCGCTGGTGGTGCTATTCACCCTGTTGAGCGTCCCGTCGCTTCTACTTGACGGCCTGCCCTTCTCCCTGTCGGTACTCGGTATTCTCATGGCCCACGAGATGGGACATTATCTCTACGCCAGGTGGTACGGCGTCCACACCTCCCTCCCCCATTTCATCCCATCGCCCCTCGTCTTCATCACGCCGAATCCGGGCACCTTCGGCGCCGTAATCGTCACGAAAGCGCCTTACCCGAACAGGCAAGCGCTGATGGACATCGGCGCCGCCGGACCTATCGCCGGTTTCATCGTGGCCGTCCCGATCATGGCCTACAGTCTCGTCGGAGCCAGGGTGGATCTCATCCCCGGCGAGGGGGAGGGCCTTTTCCTGGGCGAACCCCTGGTGTTTCAGGCGCTCGCATACCTGATACACGGCCCGCTGCCAGAGAACTATACCATTTACCTTGATTCCGTTGGCCTTGCGGCATGGTTCGGCTGTCTGGTGACCATGCTCAACCTGCTGCCGGTGGGACAATTGGACGGCGGCCATATTCTGTACGCGTTCACGGGTGGCGCGGTCCGGGGCAGGCGTCTCCAGCGGAACTTTACGATCGCGAGTTTCCTGGCGCTGGCTGTACTCGGCATGTATTCGCCGGGTTGGTGGGTCTTCGGGGCGCTGCTGCTGCTCATGGGCAGGTTCAGCGGTTTCAGGCACCCCACGCCGATCGACGATGCCGCGCCGCTTCCCAGACACAGCAAGTGGCTGGGTTGGCTCGCGGTCCTGGTCTTTATTCAGACCTGCATGCCGGTGCCGATCTCGTTTACGGGACCGTAGGATGATCGTCGCGCCGCGGGACGGCGTTGAGGTGGGTAGGGGATCGGCGCGGGGATCAACTGATCAGCAGCCGTTCCAGCTTCTTGTGGATTCGTTCGTCGTCCCCGTCGATACGATGGGCCTTGAGCAATTCGTCGATCGCCCGGGCGTTTTCACCCATGATCTCGAAGATGGATCCCAAGGCGTAGTGGGCCGCGAAATTGGTAGCGTCGAGTTCGAGGGCCTTCTGGTACTCACCGATCGCGAAGTCCCATTTCTCCTGACGGACGTAGATTTCCGCGAGACTCATATGGACTTCCGAGACATCACCATCCCAGCGTAACGCTTCCCGGTATGAGGCGACGGCTTCATCGTACATCGTGCGCCGCTTGTACACCATGCCCAGGAGTTTGTATGCGGCGCCGTTCCGAGGTGATCTGCGGATGACTTCCCGGAAGCAGTTGGTCGCTTTTTCGAATTCGCCGAGATAGCAGTAGATTCTACCGAGATCCTGAAAAAGGGCATCGGTGCGATACCCGCCTTCGAGGGCGTTCAGCATGTAACCGCGGGCTTCGCTGTAGCATTCCTGCTTCATGTAGATCAGGCCGATATCATACTGTACCGCAACTTTCCGCGGATACTCCCGGGCACACTTGCTGAGCCACTCGAAGGCCTCGCTCGTGCGGCCGGTATACATGAGCCCAAGGCCGAGGCCCCGCAGGGTCCAGTAGTCGGTCTGGCGTTGCTCCAGGCGCTCGAAGCAAAGGCGCACAATGGTTTCGTAGTCCTTCTTCGCCAGGAGGAGCTTGAGCTTATGAGACCAGAACCACATATTTGTTATCTCTTCCAAAAACGGCCGGTACCTTCGAGGGGATTAGATCCCGGGGTATCGGGCCGAGCGAAATCCTCGTCCCGACACTTTAAATATACGGCCGGCGGCCAGGGGTGTCAAGCGGTGGGGACGGACCGGGACCCGCGTGACTTCATGGTACGAACAGGTGGATTCACCTACCCTGAAACCCGGATGAGGAGCACTGGATAAATGACCGATAGAGAAGAGGTTACCGGCGTCATACTTGCTGGAGGAATGAGCAGCCGATTCGGTTCCAACAAGGCGCTGAGCAGGTTTGATGGAGAACGGTTGATCCTCCGGCTGTGCAAGAGGGTGCGCGCAGTGACGGACCGGATGGCACTGATCACCAATACGCCGGAAGAATACGCCTTCCTGAACCTGGATTCCCGAAAGGACCTGGTACCCCGATGTGGTCCCATCGGCGGCATCTACACCGCGCTCAAAACGGCTGAAACTCCGCTGTGCCTGTGTGTCGCGTGCGACATGCCCTTCATCAGGCCGGCCCTGCTGGAGTACATGGTCGAAAGGTCGCCAGGGTACGACGTGATCGTCCCCGTGCAAGACGGCCGCGAGGAACCGCTGTGTGCGGTTTACCGGAACACCTGCGTCCCGGCGATCGACAACCGGATCCAGGCAGGGAAGTACAGGATTACCGGGTTTTTCGACGAGGTTCGCGTCCTTCGCGTCGCTTCGGAAGACGCGGGGATCCATGATGCGGACATGTTCTTCAACATCAACCGGCCGGAGGACTATGACGAGGCGTTGAAACGGCTGAACCGGCCGGAGGAGAGGCGGTCGGCGCAGTGATTGCTCCAGGACCCGGGCACGGCGGAGGATTGCCGACGGACAGGCCGGCACGGCCTTCCCGGCCGATTGGTCTACCAGGCCGATTGATCTACTCGTCCGACCGGCCCTCGATCAACAGGATGAATTCCCCCCTGAGCCGCCGGTCGCTGGTCTCTTCGAGCAGCCGGGACAGTGCATGCCGGTCGATTTTCTCGTGAAGCTTCGTCAGATCGTTCGCCAGGACCGCCCTGCGGTCTCCGAATACCTCCAGGGCGGCGGCGATGAGCGCGGGTACCCGGTGGGGACTCTCGAAATAGATCAGCGTGTCTTCCCGTTCCGCGTCCACTTCGAGATAGCGTCGCCGGGCTCCGGGTTTTCGGGGAGGAAATCCGCAGAAGGCGAATCGATGCACGGGCAGGCCCGACAGGACCAGCGCCATGATCAGCGCGCTCGGTCCCGGAGCCATGCTCACGGGGATTTCGGCCTGGACCGCAGCCCGTACCAGACGGTAACCAGGATCGGCGATCCCGGGCGTGCCCGCATCCGTGACCAGGGCGAGTTCCCGGCCCTTTTCAAGGAGCGAAAGCGCGCTGGTTACGGCCCGTTGTTCGTTGTGTTCGTGATAGGCCATCTGCCGGGCGTTGATCCCGAAATGCTTGAGCAGGCGTCCGGTCCTGCGCGTATCTTCGCTGAGCACAATATCCACGCCGCGCAGGATCTCCAGCGCCCTGAGCGTGATGTCGTCAAGATGGCCGATCGGCGTGGCTAC
>JAPOOT010000088.1 GCA_026713285.1 Gemmatimonadota bacterium
GACCTGGCGATCTCGGAGGTCCACGCGATCACGACGTTCGAGCTTCCCTCACCGTTCGAGGACCTGGCGATCTCGGAGGGCCACGAGGTCACGACGTTCAACCTCCCTTCTCCAGTGGAAGAGAGCGTGTTATCGGAGGTCCACGCGATCACGACGTTCGAGCTTCCCTCTCCTGTGGCAGCGACGGGTCTGTCCGGAACCCATCCGGTCACGACCTTTGCCATCCCATCGCCTGTGGCAGCGACGGGTCTGTCCGGAACCCATCCGGTCACGACTTTTGCCATCCCGTCGCCTGTGGCAGCGACGGGTCTGTCCGGAACCCATTCGATCGCGACGCCAATGTCTTTGGGAGGGGATGGCCCGATGGCCGGAGGCAGTTTGGGTGAGTCGGTACGCGAAGACGGCTCCAGTGGCCGCGGCGAAGGCGGAGTGGCCGGGTCGGCCGGCGCGGGCGATTCCAGAGGCCTCGGCGCGGGCGATTCCAGAGACCTCGACGCGGGCGGTTCCGGGGGCCTCGACGCGGGCGGTTCCGGGGGCGACGGTGAGACTGGCTCCGGTGGAGGACGTGATGCTGGCGGCATGGCTGGATTAAGCGCTGAAGGCGGTTCGGGTGGACGTGGCACAGGCGATAGAGACGAGTCAGTCGGTGGCGCCGCCTCCGGTAGCGGAAGTGGAAGCGGCGTTGGTACCGGTAGCGGAAGTGGTAGCGGCGTTGGCCCTGGTAGCGGAAGTGGCGTTGGTGCTGGAAGTGGACGTGGCGTTGGCTCCGGTGAAGGACGTGGCGCTGGCTCCGGTGAAGGACGTGGCGCTGGTTCCGGTGAAGGACGTGGCGCTGGCTCCGGTGAAGGACGTGGTGCTGGTTCTGGTGGCGAGGGCGCAGTGGCCGAGTTGATCGGCGAGGTCGGCGCCGGGGGCGCCGGCGAAGGCGGTATGGGTGACGATTCGTCCTACAAATTGCGCTACGATACACCACCGATTCCGCGACGCGTCGACATAAGCATATCCAGGAAAGAAATTCCCGGCAATCTACGTCATATCAAAGACAGCCTCGTAAAGTTCGAGTTGCTGATCAATGAGGTGGGCGAGGTCATTGAAGCGAAGATAGTAGAGTCAACCGGCTACGATGAAATCGACGCTCTGCTTCTCGAGAAGATGTACACCTCCTGGTATCGTCCCGCCAAGCTGAGAGGCGAGTCCGTCAAAGCCTGGATCGTCGTGGGCTATGGTTACCGGGTAGACAGGTAGACGGGTTCATGTCCGAAAAAGTAAAATGCGCGAGACCCCGGGGTTGATAAACCGGTTTTGCGGGAAGCCCTCGCCACGTGTGCGTGGAACCCTTGACCCGTGTGCATGGTATAACTCATAAATGTCCTGGTATTTCGAGATGGCAGTTCCTGTTGCATGGCGGCGAGTTCAGGAGGGCAGAGCATGCTGAACCCTTTTAATGTAAATTCGCGCGTTTCTGGCAATCGCCTCATCCTGGCCGGTGTCCTGTCCATGGCAATTTTGTGTGTTCCGCCACAGGCTCGATCTATGGCGCCGGACACACCGCCTCCGAATCTGTCTCCCCTTGAAGAAGGCAAACGCCTATACACACTGGATCGGTACGCCGAAGCCCTTCCTTTCCTGCGCCAGGCAGTAAAACAAAACAGGAGATCGGTCGCCGCCCAATACTGGCTCGGCATGACCTTGTACGCCCTGGACCGGGACGACGAGGCGTTCAAGGCGTTCCGGTGGGTGGTGCGGAAAGACAGGTACTGGGCGCCGGGACACATGGGTCTGGGACTCGTGTACATGCGTTTGCCGCATCGAAGACTCGATGCAAGGAAGGCGATGCGCGAGGCGATAAGACTGGATCCGGGAAACGCGAAGTATCAGTATGACATGGGGATGACGTACATGAACCAGAGTGACGAGGGTTGGCTCATCGGCAGTCATCAGGACGGCCGCAGCTATTTCCAGAAAGCCGTGGAACTGGATCCCCTGCATCCTGACGCCCACTTTCAGCTTGGGCGTTGCTACGAGCAATTAAGACTTTCGGACCAGGGAAAGCAGGTCAGAGACCGGTACGACGACTACATCAAGGCGCTTACGGCGTATCTTTTGCAGTACAAGGTTAATCCGGAACATCCCGAGGCGCTTCAGCGGTTCGCGAGTGTCTGCCACCGGTTCGAATATTACGAACGAGGCGCTGAACAGCTCAGAAAGATGGCAGAAGAGATAGTGGGCATAGCGCCGGATCTGATCCAGACCATGCTGACGCAGTTTGAAGCGTTGTCCATGAGTACGAAGAAACAGTACGATTTACTGCAACGATCGCTGGAGGCCCACATAAAAACGCTGGACGTCGAGGAGCAGGCTGTTTACAGGGATCTGGTCCACGTGGCTCCTCCCGAGGAACTTCAGGCATGGCGACTGGCTGAAGGCGAGGAACGAGAAGAACTCTGGACGGAATTCTGGAATTCCCGTGACTCGAACCCCGCCACCCTCGAAAACGAACGTCTGGTCGAACATTACAAGCGGGTGATGTACGCCAGGATCCACTTTTCCAATTCGCAGTTCCCTTACGACCGCCGGGGCGAGATACACGTCCGCTACGGTCAGCCCGACGACCGGCAGAGGTTTCTGTACCGTGCAAATGAGGACCCCCGCGATTTGTATTCGCCGTCAGGGAATCCGGCGGTGGGCGAGATACGCGAACGGAACTGGCAGTTTGGCTACCGGTTGAAAGTCGACCCGGGGCGGGTGGCCGTAACGCTGGATCAAGACACGAAGCATCGCGTGGGTTTCGGCTCGGGATCCCTTCTGACGGCGAGCAACCTGGACGCGGATAACGACGGTTTAAAGGAGACCGACCAGGTCAACTATGAAACCGCCGTCATGCAAAGAAGGGGAATGGGTTCTTCATACCGGGCGGAAAGCTGGGTCTACGTGGCGCACGATATGGAACTGTTCTTCGTAGACCCTACGGGTGGGGGCCGGTTCGACTATCCCCACCGGACGCTGGAGATCGACGAGAATTCCACGGCCATCGCGGTCGTGGGAGAGATGCGCAGGGAAGAAACGCTTCACCCGAAGAAGGTTGCCGTCACGTTGATCGATCGCAGCCCCGAGGAATACAAACACGATTTCGGTGGCGACCCCCTGGACTATGCCTTCGATGTCGTCACCTTCCGTGGAGACGGGATGAAGACGGAAATGGAGCTGACCTACAGCATTCCTGTCTGGCAGTTCGGAGACGTGGGCGACGGAAAGGGATCGGAGACTTTCTTAAAGAACCAGGTTACGCTACGGGACTTCAAATCCAGTCCGGTTTTCAACCAGAAATTCCGCTTCGGTCCCATCGAGCGGCCCAAACGCAGACTCAGTTCCGCTCAGTCGCGGGTATCCACCTACACGCTTGCTATCGACGTAAGGGCGCCTCAGGGCCAGTTCACGACGTGGGTGGACATGCGGGACGAAGCTTCCCAACGGGTCGGGGTCTACAAGAAACAGGTGAATGTACGCGATTACCGGGGCGGCGCGCTGATGATCAGTGATCTGAAGCTTTCCACAGGTATCACACGGACCGACCGGACAGGACCCTTCGTACGAAATGGGCTGGCCATCGTGCCCCATCCCCTGCGCGTGTTCAGGCGCGGACAACTCGTGTACGTATATTACGAGGTATACAATCTGGATCTTGACGAATCGGCCAGGACCTCCTACGAGACGCAATACGAGATCGTACCCGAGGGCACGCCCGCCCGGCCTTTCCGACCGTCCCGTCAGTTGAAGGACATGCAGACGGTCCTGCTGACCTTCGAAGGCGAAGGTCTGTCGAGCGAGGAAGCCGAATTCACGGCGATGGACACCACCAACCTTACGCCGGGAGTGTATGTGCTCACGGTGACGTTCGTGGACCGCCATGCCGGCAATAGCGTGTCTGAAGCAGCCAGCTTCATTGTCGTGGAAGAATAGGGAGTCAAATCCGGCCACGGTCCTCCACGCCGCCTGAACGATATCTCCTCAGATACGGACATCGTCGAACGTTCCCCTCTCCGGCAGTCCCGCCACGGTGCAGTTCACGCTTGCGACCCGGTTCGCGAGACGGGTTGCCCGGGCGGGGTCCTTCGAAGCCAGGTACTCGGTTACGAAGCCGGCGGCAAAGGCGTCCCCGCAGCCGGTCGTATCGACCATTTCTGTGACCGGTACCGACGGAATGACGACGGATTTGACCGAATTGTCCTCGCGATAGACCGTGACGGGACCGAGAGCCCCCCGGGTGACTGTGCATACGGAGGGACCAAGTGTGGTAATCGACCGTCCGAAGGCTATGAAATCATCCTCCGCCTCAAGCGGCCCCCTTGACGCAGTCGCCGCTTCATTACCCGCGCCCGCCAGCAGACGAGCCTCTACTTCGTTCATCTGAACGACGTCGAACATCTCGATCCATCGCCGCCAGTCCGCGGGCGCCCGTCTTCGCCGGTAACCCTCCGCGTCGATACCCAGACAGAGGTTGTGCACATCGAGGTAAAGCAACCCGGAGGCGCTGCCCCGTATCGTCTCCATGTTCTTCAGGCTGATATCGTCGCCTACGATGAAATTCACCAGCAGGGCGTCGAGATCCAGGAAAGGTTCGATCTGTTCGAGGGGAATGGGTCCGACGTGGTTGGTCAACTGCTCGACTTTCTCCAGGGCCCCGTCGTACCGGATCCGGTTTCGGCTGGTGCCTTTACGGGAAAGGGCGACTCCCCGGGTGCTCGCGGCGGGTCGTGAGTCCAGGATGGCGCGCATGGCGTCGTAGCATTCCGCGCCGATGCGGCTGATGGGATAAACACGGTCGCCGTCTCCGACGAGGTCGGCCATTACGGTGGTGTTGTACAATATGCCGCCGAGGTCCTGAATCCGACGGCCGCCGGCCATGAAGATGGTGTCGTGGTTGATGAGGCCGATGATGCCAATACGCATGTGTTTTCCGAATCAGTCCATGACAGGGGGCACAGGTTTCCCGAGATGAACGGCTACGGCTTCGACCACTTGCTCCGCGGTGATGCCGCGCATGCAGTCGTGGGTCCCGATGGGACAGCGATCTCCGCCATGAGGACTGCACGGCCGGCAGTCCAGTGGCGTTTCGACGACCCGGTGCCCGTGTCCGAACGGGACAAAGCCGAATGCGGGTACCGTCGGTCCGAAGACGGCTACGACCGGTGTGTTCATCGCGGCGGCCACGTGGCCCATTCCAGTGTCGTTCGATACCACGGCGGAGCAACGGGCGGCGAGCGCTGCCGATTGCAGCAGGGTCAGCTGTCCGGCCGCGTTTAACGGATCGACGCCGGACTCTGCGGAGATTTCGGCGCAGAGCGGCCGGTCCTCGGAACTGCCGAATAGCACGGAACGGTACCCGTATACCTCGGCGAGACGGCGGATCAACTCCGCGAAACGGCCAGGCAGCCATCGCTTGGTCGCCCAGACCGAACCGGGACTTACGCCGCAAATCTGTTCGGTCGGTGCAATACCCGAATCCCGCATCAGCGAATCCACCCGTTTCCTGTCGTGGTCATCCGGGTAAAGGGCGGGGTGTATCCCGTTCGTATCCACCTCCCATGAAGCGAGAAGAGAGAGGTTACGCTCGACTTCGTGGACGGCCCGGTAGCTGACCCGGTCCGTAAGGAGCATCCTGCCCGCGCTCCGATCGAATCCCACCCGGACGGGTACGCCGGCCAAGTAAGCCAGCAGCGCGCTACGGAATGACCGGTGGGGGATCAACGCCGCGTCGAAGGCAGCGTCACGCAACCCGCGGGCGAGGCGAAGCAGTTCGAGGGGTCCTTTTTGCAGGCCTTTCTTGTCGTAAATGACGATGTCGTCGACGTGGGGATTGTTCCGAAGCAGATTCGCCGTTTCGGGCCGCACTACGGCTCCGACGCGGCCGGCGCCCAGCCGGGTCCTGGCCGCTTCGATCAAAGAGGTGGACAGCACGAGGTCGCCCACGAATGCGGTTTGTATGACGAGAATGCTCAACCCGTTGGGATCCCTGGTCGAAACGCGGACTCAAAGGCGCGCGATTACTTCCTGAGCGAATTCAATAACGCCTGGAACTCGCCTTCCGCGCCCAGGACGGTCTTTTCCGGTCCGGTGAGTTTGAGGAATACGTTGCCTTCCGGCGCTTCGATGATGGCGCCGAGCATTTTGTAGCCCGGTTTTTTCACGGTGCCGGACTGGAACATGGGGCCCATGGAGGCGAGGTACGTACCCGCCAGGGACACCGTGGTCACGCCCAGATCGTTTATGTTCGACTTCCGCTCGGCCGGTGAGGACGGTCCACCGGATTCCGTCTCGAACTGGTCCCGCCATCGCTGCAGGTTCAGGTCAACGCTGCCTCCCTGCCCCTGGCCGAAAAAGAACACGGCGCATTCACCGGGTTCGTCGTCCCCCTCGGCCATCGGAATCAGATAGGTCGCCACGCGCATCATCCGGGGAGGTTGCGGCTCCCAGCGCGAGGGCACGGTCCAGGCGACGCCCGCGGTTTCGCCCGACGTCGTATTCTCCTGGGCATTCACCTGCGCGGGGACGTCCGGACTCTCAGCGACGGCGGGAATCGTCGCCGGTGGTGGGGGATCGGACGGCGGTTGCGGCGACCGCGGATCGGATTGTTCTCCACCGTTTCCGCAGGCCGTTGAGATTCCAAACAGCAAAACGGCGGTAATAGCAACGAGGGGATGGCGTGGCATGTAACAGGTCTCCTTTACTGTACGTGATTTGAATCCGCGGGCGCCGGGGTCTTCCACCGCCGGTGTACCCAGAACCAGTGATCGGGATAATCCAGGATGTACCGGGCCAGCACGTCCGTGTACGCCTGGGTAGTCCGTACGATATCGGCCGGTTCATCACCGGTCGCTATCGCTTCGATCGGGGTTTCGAAACAGACCCGGTGGCATTCCGGGCCGGATCGTATGATGAAACATGGCACGATGGGGGCGCCCGTGCGCAGCGCGAAGAGCGCCGGTCCCTGGTAGGTGGACGCCCCTGACCCCAGAAACTCGACGAACACGCCGCCGGCGCCCGCGTCCTGGTCCGCGAGCAGCCCGACACATTCGTTTCGCCGCAGCGCCCTGAATATAGCGGACGGCGCGGAATCCATCGGGGTCACCGCCATGCCCAGTCGCTCGCGTCCCTCGTGCACCAGGCGGTCGACGGCGGGATTATGCAGCTTCTTCGCGACGACAGAAATGGGATAGCCGAGAAAGGCGACCGTCGCGCCAAGCAACTCCCAATAACCGAAATGGCCGGTGACCAGAATGACCCCGCGCCCTCCCTGGCGGGCACGTGCGACGTGCTCCTCTCCCGAGATCGCAATCCGGTCCCGCAGATCCGGCGTCCTCCCCGCGAGCAAGCGGGCGTGTTCCACGGCCGTCCGCCCCAATTGGCGGTAAATTGACCGGGCCGTGGCCTGGCGCTTGCTGTCATCCCCGGTTTCGCCGTAGATACGGACCAGGTGTTCCATGACCAGCTTCTTCCGTATGCCGGTCACGTGAAAGACCAGGTCTCCGAGGATATCGCCCACCCGCGTTGCCCGGACAGGAGAAAGCCGCCTTGTCAGCGACATCAACAGCCGGAGTCCCGCGTATTCGACCAGGTGCGACAGTTTCATTCGAAACGGACTCTCATTTGCGCACGATCACACCGTTCGATATCACTGTCCTGTTCAGTGGCTGCAAGGTTCCGGCGGAGGGTAGCGATCAATCATCCCGCTCCCTGGACATGACCCACTCTTCATTCTTCCTTCGCCAGTCGTCTTCGTCCGTGCGCCAGTCGTTCACCTCTTCGCGCGCCCAGCGGCGCAGCGTTGCCTTCCTCCGTCTTCGGATCTGAATGAACGCGAGAAGACAAAGGACGCCGAACAGAGGTGCGACGACAAGGGTCAGGCTTTCACCGAGCAACATGCGCCAGCCGTAATTGCGTTCCATAAACGCCAGCCAGTCGCGCTCGAAACCCACGATACTCATTCCGAAGGCGTCGAAACAGGCCTGGTCGATGGAGCCGGTCCGCCTCAGGCTGTCGAACAGGGTGTGCAGTCCCGCTTCACCGTATCGCCGGAGTATGTACTGCACGGCGAGCGCGCTTTCCTGGTAGGCCAGTTGAGCCCGGTGTTCGGGGAACTTGTTCACGCCCTGGATCGCGCCCAGAGAGACCAGGTTTCCGGATACGACGGCGACGACCAGGGACGCCCGGTCCCAGAATCCCCAGTCCCGCGCCATGTGCATCGCGAATCCCTCGTCCAGCCAGCGGGGAATGTCCGCGCCGCGAAGCGCGCTGTGCAACATCACGTGGGCCAGCTCGTGCACTACCAGTTCTTCTGAACCGTCATACGTACCGGTAATCCTGGGGGACTTGAGTACCATGAGCCTTCGGTGCGGAACGGCGTAACCCGCGCCCCAATCGGGTATGGCGCCGGGTGTGTAGGTCAGGAAGGCTTCCTGCGTGGGGGCGATATGGACGTGAATGGTATCGGCGGCGGGCAGGCCCAGTGTGGCGAGCAGATGAGGCGACGCCTCGCGCACGACGGCCAGCACGTGTTCCACGAAGGAGGAGTCGGCGGACTCGAAAGTAACACGAACGCCCATGTCGTTTCTCACGGACTGTTCAGCGCCGGCTCCGAGGCCCGGCAGCGACAAAAGCACTACGCAGGCCAATCCAAGGCACCAGGATCGAAGACGGCCGGAATCGCGATGTGGCGCCTTGTCGACGGGCATAACAACCTCATTCGCGTATGATTCCGCCTCCCAGGACCGTCTCGCCGTCGTAGAACACGACGGACTGCCCCGGAGTAACCGCTCGCTGAGGATATTCGAAATCGACCTGCGCGACACCGGGCTCACAGGCCGTGATGACCGCGGGCGTTGCTTCCTGCCGGTACCGGATCTTGGCCTGGCCGCGTACCTCGCTCACCGGAGTAACGGTGGACTGCCAGTTGACCCCGTCCGCGATGAGCCGGTCGCTGCGGAGGTCCTCGTCCTCACCCACCACGATCGTATTCGTATCGGGCTGGATGTCGACCACGTACACCGGATGTCCCGCAGCCAGGCCAAGTCCCTTCCGCTGTCCGATCGTGTAGAGCGGATGTCCCCGGTGTTCACCCAGGATGCTGCCGTTCGTGTCCACGATCGGTCCCGGCCGTATGGGATCTTCGATTTCCAGCAGCCCTTCGTCCATAGTCACGGGGTGTTTCGCAGTCCACTCCTTGAGAAACCTCTCGTGGCCCCTGTCCTGGATGAAGCAAATCTCGTAACTGTCCTTTTTGCCGGACACCCTCGGTGCGAGGCTTTCGGCGATCTGCCGCGTCTGCGCCTTCGTCAGCATGCCGACGGGAAAGACGCTCCGCGCGAGCTCATCCTGGGTCATCTCCCACAGGGCATAGGACTGGTCCTTGTTTCCGTCCAGGCCTTGCTTCAGTAGGTATCGGCCCGTGACTTCATCGATCGCCACCCGGGCATAGTGTCCGGTCGCCACGTAATCGGCGCCGAGTTCCGCGGCCCGGTCGAGCAGTACGCCGAACTTGACCTTGCTGTTGCAGGCCACGCAGGGATTGGGCGTGCGCCCCTGCATGTACTCGGACACGAAATTGGATATGACGCCCCGTTCGAACTCCTCGCGGAAGTCCACCACGTAGTACGGGATGCCGAGCCTGCCGGCCACAACCCGCGCGTCGTTCCGGTCCTCGACCGTGCAGCAGCCGTGCTCGAACCGGGCATTGCCGCCCACGCTGTCGTAGTCCCACAGATGCATGGTGACGCCGATGACCTCGCAGCCGGCTTCCTTGAGCATCGCGGCCGCCACGGAGCTGTCCACGCCGCCGCTCATGGCCACCACGACCGTCGACCCTCTCGGCGGCAGCCGGTTGACGGACGGGTCGAAGGTTGATGCCGTGTCGAATCCGCCGGGATCAGCAGGATTGGCTTTTGCCGGCTTCATACTCGTCTTTCGGGTTCGCGTCCTGACGGTTCCGGTAATCTTCGATTGCCGTCCGCACGCCGTCCGCGGCCATGGCGGAACAATGCATCTTGGTAGGCGGAAGTCCGCCCAAGGCATCTGCGATCGTCTGGTTTTCGATGGCTGCGGCCTCTTCGGTCGTCCTGCCGATCAACCATTCGGTGACCATGCTGCTCGCCGCAATAGAAGCGGCGCAGCCGAAGGTCCTGAACTTTGCGTCCGTGACGGTCCCGTCCGCGATCCTCAAATACAACGCAATGGTATTCCCGCTGATCGGGTTGCCCGCGTTGCCCACTCCGTCCGCGTCCGGCAGGTCTCCCACGTTGCGGGGCGAGCGAAAGTGATCCATCACGGTGGATGAGTACATGAGACATGCCTTAACCGGTTACCTGCGCGGCGGAAACTTCTCGAAGGCGGGATACGATGCCGGGCAGCCTGCTCATGACGCAGTCCACGTCCCGCATGGTATTGTCGCGCCCGAAGCTGAACCGGACCGAACCGAGGGCGGTGCGCGGGTCCCGGCCCAGTGCCAGCAACACGTGGGACGGTTCGATGGCACCCGATGTGCAGGCCGATCCGGTGGATACGGCAATTCCCGCGAGATCCAGGCTCATGATCAGCGACTCGCCTTCCGCGCCGCAGAAGGAAACGTTCAACGTACCGGGCAGGCGCCGTTCCGGATGCCCGTTGATCCGCACGCCGTCGATCTCGAACCGGATGCGCGCTTCCAGGGCGTCGCGCATCTCGGACAGATTCCGGAATTCGCGTTCCCGTTCTTCGGCGGCCAGTTCGGCGGCCTTGCCCAGCCCCACAATGCCCACGGTGTTCTCCGTGCCTGATCGGACGTCGTTTTCGTGATGGCCGCCGTGGGCCGTGGGTTCGATCTCGACCCCATTGCGGATGTAGATGGCCCCCACGCCCTTGGGACCGTAGATCTTGTGGCCCGAAAGCGAAAGGAGGTCCGCGTGCATCGCCTCCACGTCGACGGGCAGCTTGCCGGCGGACTGTACCGCGTCGGTGTGGAAGCACACGCCATTGTCCCGGGCGATCCTTCCGATCTCACCCACGGGCTGGACCGTGCCGATCTCATTGTTCGCGTGCATGATGCTGATGAGTATCGTATGGCCGGTCAGGGCGTCCGCCACCTGGCCGGGATCGATCCGGCCGTATTCGTCCACGGGAAGATAGGTCACTTCGAAGCCTTCCCGTTCGAGAAACCCGCAACTGTTCAGCACAGCCGAATGCTCTATATTCGTTGTGATAATGTGCCTGCCGAACGCCCTGCGGGTGTAGGCGATGCCCTTGAGCGCCAGGTTGTCGGACTCGGTGCCGCCGCTGGTGAAATAGATCTCACCGGGTCTTGCATTCACCAGGCCGGCTACCCGGGACCGCGCCTCTTCCACGGCAGAACGCGCCTCCTGTCCGTACCGGTGTATACTCGATGCATTGCCGAACCGGACTCTGAAGAACGGTTCCATCGCATCGTACACTTCGGGCCTGACCGGCGTGGTCGCGTTATGATCCAGATAGATGCTCGCCATGCAGATCATGATCTCCGGGAAAGGGTGGAATCCAGCCCGATCATCAAGCGTGCCAAACGCCCCCTGAAACCGTTGCCACCATAGCGCCCAGCGGTCTTTGAAATTAGAGATAATCCATTGAAATGTCAAGCGTTATCGGGGTTTCACGGCATTCGCGCATTCGGGGATTGCTTACCGTCATCGCTTGACATTTCGGTCGAAAATCAGTAGTTTTCCTGCAACGATAATCCAAACCGGACAGGAGTGGCGCATGCGTGTATTGAAGTACTCAGCGGGACTGCTGGCGGCCATCCTACTGACGGGATGTACCCACAGCGTTAAATTGAACCCCCAGATCGGTCCCACGGCGAGTATTGCCAGGCCGGTTGACTTGAGGGTCGGTCTCTATATCCCGGAAGATGTCAGGGGGTTCGTGATTACGGACAGGCCGGACCTCGAAAAGTTCGTGTTCGAAGTCGGCGAGTCCCTCGAATCGATCGTTACCAGGTCGGCCGAACGTGTCTTCTCTCACGTTTCGATCATGGATGCGCAGCCGACGAGCGAAGTGATCGAAGAAAGAAATCTCGACCTGGTCGCGATTCCGAAGGTCACGTCGGCCATGATGACGCTGAATCAGGAAGAAGGTCCGTTTCAAAACGACGCCCGGGGAAGTACGCTGCTCTCGCTGGAGTTGACGTTCTACGACGCGGAGATGATCCTGTACGCCACCGTCGGGGCGTCAGGCATGGGGATCGCATCGGAACGCATAGGCTTTTTCAGCAGGGGGCAGCGGGAATACGCCATGTCCGTCGAAAACGCGCTGATAAACCTCAGCAACGACCTGGTGCGTCAGATGTACGGCAATCACGACATCCGCAAGAAGGGCGAGGGGCCGGAATAGCGCCGGAGCCAGGCCGCGACGGACAGCATCTCGCCAGACGGCATCTCGTCAGTCGGACTGTCGTCAAACGGACTGTCGTCAAACGGACTCTCAAAACCCCCGGGTAACCAGATATGGCAGGATTCTCCCGCCGAGACCGTTGGATTTACAGTCTCTATGCCAGGTGGTGCCGATACCGCGCCGCGCCGTTCAGCCTTTCCGAAATCCGCAAACGGCCGGTCCGGCTGCTTGTTTGCCTCCCGTCGAATCCCGAAGAAGCCCGTAAAGCGGTCGAAATCATCCCGGATCTGATTGCGTGTCTGGAGGCGGAGTCCGTTTCCGTGGTCGGCGAACCCGGGGCCGTTGCATATTGCGACCTGGCGGATGAACGCATCAGCGTGGCGCCATTGGACCGCGGCGCCCGATGGTGGTTCGGCCTGCCGTCCCCTGGGTTAGTGGACCGGTTGTCGGGAGAGGGGTTCAACCTGACCGTCGATCTCAATCCTTGCGCTGAACTGCTTCCCGCGGTCCTGTGCCTGAGAACCGGCGCGCCGATACGTCTGTGCCTGGACGATCCGCAACGCAGGTGCGTATTCAACGTGCGGGTCCTGCTCGCGGGAGAACATGGCGAGGGCGGTAAGGACGCCGATCCGAGC
>JAPOOT010000087.1 GCA_026713285.1 Gemmatimonadota bacterium
CCTGAGCGGCGGTCTTCGCGGGATATCCTGTCCACACGCCGCGAGCACATCGGCAGGTCCCTCAGCATTTCCTACCAGCGGCCCCTGAAGATCGTCCGGGGCCACATGCAGTACCTTTACGACGAGGAAGGGCGCGCGTTCCTGGACGCCGTGAACAACGTCCCCCACGTGGGCCACAGCCATCCACGGGTGGTTGCCGCGAGTCACCGCCAGATGGCGGTCCTGAACACCAATACACGCTATCTTCACGACAATCTCGTGGATTACGCCGAACGCCTCTGCGCGAAGCTGCCCGACCCCCTCAGCGTGTGTTTCTTCGTGAACTCGGGCAGCGAGGCGAACGACCTCGCCCTGCGCCTGTCGCGGAGCTATACCGGACAGAACGACCTGCTCATCCTCGACGGCGCCTACCATGGCAATCTTACGTCCCTGATCGATATCAGTCCGTACAAGTTCGACGGGCCGGGCGGCGCCGGGGCACCGTCCCACGTCCACAAAATGCCCCTTCCCGATCCTTACCGCGGTCCGTACAAGGGCTATTCCGAGGCGACCGGCGCACTGTACGCGGATCATGTACGCAAACGCATCGAATCGCTCGCGGAAAACGACAAAGGGATCAGCGGGTTCATCGCCGAGTCCCTGCCCGGCTGCGGAGGACAGATCGTATTGCCGGACGGATATTTCAGCGAGGCCTTCCGGCATGTGCGTGAAGCGGGGGGCGTATGCATCGCCGACGAGGTACAGGTGGGATTCGGACGGGTGGGCACTCATTTCTGGGGATTCGAAACCCAGGACGCGGTGCCCGATATCGTCACCCTGGGGAAACCCATCGGAAACGGCCACCCACTGGGCGCGGTGGTGACCACGCCGGAGATCGCCGGCGCATTCGACAACGGCATGGAGTATTTCAACACCTTCGGCGGCAACCCGGTTTCCTGCGCCATCGGCCTGGCGGTTCTGGACGTCATCGAGGAAGAAGGACTGCAGGCCAATGCCCTGGAGGTGGGCGGCTACTTGCTGGAAGGCCTTCGCGCCCAGGCGCCGGACCACCCGGTCATCGGCGACGTCCGCGGCTTGGGGCTCTACGTGGGCGTGGAACTCGTACTGGACCGGGACACCCTGGAACCCGCCGTGAACCAGGCGTCCTACGTGGCCAACCGGATGCGGGACCATGGCGTCCTGATCAGCACCGACGGCCCCTTCCACAACGTCCTGAAGATCAAGCCTCCCCTGGTATTCAACAGGGAGAACGCCGATTATCTTCTGCACTGTCTGGGCAAGGTACTGGAAGAAGATTACCTCGCTCAGTGAATCTCGCCACCCACCAGGTTGCCGGCCACGTGGACCGGACGGTAGAGGGTCTGTCTGAGTGGCGGCATGGACGCAAGAAGCTCGGGGTGCGGGTCCCAGTTGTGCCACTTGCTGTTGACAGAGTTGTAGCAACTGAAGACGGCGATCCGCGGATGCTCCTCGTCGATCCAGGGTCTGCCGCTGTGGGTGAGGGCCTCGGTGAAGAATATCAACGATCCTGGCGGACAGGTATAGGTGTTCCAGATCGGCGAGTCCGGCGATTGGATGGCCGGTGGGGCAGGGAAGACGGCCTTGTGGCTTCCGGATACCAGGAGCGTGCCGTTCCCCTCCGTGACCGGGTTCAACTCCCAGACGACCCTCGTCAGCGCGGAGTTGGCCTTGCCGGGTATACAGCGGTAGAGATGGGAGTCGCCCGGGAAACGCAGCATGCCGTTGCCATTGTGTGGGCCGAAGGCGCCATCTCCGGATTCCCGGTAGAATAAACTGGCGGATTCCTGCCGGAATCCGTAGCAAATCTGGCTGGACAGACCGGGGTAGGCCAGAAATTCGTTCATGAAACCCACCACCAGCGGGTGGTCCGTCAGGCGCTGCAACGGTCCGCCGAGGACAGAACGCTCGGGTTCGGGGATGGATTCCGGATCATGGTGCAACTGCAGGCAGAACGCCCGCATCTCTACGCATTCGGCATCGGAAAGCACCCCGGGCAGCAGGAGCCAGCCGTCCTTGTCGAACAGGTATTTCTGTTCATCTGTCGGCGGGACGACCGTTTCGCCGCCGGAATTGACCTTCGGCAGATCCGCCTGGGTTTCGTCCAGGCGCGCGCCCAGGTTCTTGTCTATGATAAACGCCCCGTTGGATGACATAGGTTGTCCTCCCTATCGTCGGTTTCCGTTTCTGTGATCGATTTTTAAGCGCAGTCAGTCGTCGTCCGATCCGCCGGCCCCGAACTCGATCCCCTGGGCCAGCGGTGAATTCTAAAAGCGCAGTCAGTCGTCGTCCGATCCGCCGGCCCCGAACTCGATCCCCTGGGCCAGCGGTGAATTTCAAAAGCGCAGTCAGTCGTCGTCCGATCCGCCGGCCCCGAAC
>JAPOOT010000158.1 GCA_026713285.1 Gemmatimonadota bacterium
ATGACCGATGGCAGGTTCTCAGGCGCGACCCACGGTTTCATGGTAGGCCACGTAGCGCCCGAAGCCGCGGTGCGCGGTCCAATCGCCGCGCTGCGCGACGGGGACACCGTGGTCTTCGACGTCGAGTCCCGCCGCCTCGACGTGGAGTTGTCTGACGAGGCCATCGCCGAACGCCTTGCCGAATGGACCGAGCGGCCATCCGTTTTTGGTGACGGCGTCATGACCAAGTACGCCCGGCTCGTATCTTCAGCGGCAAGAGGGGCGGTAACGCGGGCGTGATCGGGTGTGAGTGCATGCCCTGTAGCGTGGGTCGCCCGGGTTGTCGCCGGCGACAGGACCTCATAATCTGACTGATCAGGCAGGTTAAGTGGCCGATAGAAAGCCTTGAGTGCGGAGGCCGGTCACAGGATCCCGTGGCCGAGGGCGGAGAGCAGGAGTTCCACGCCCAGTTCGGCCGTGGCATTGCGCACGTCGAGGATCGGATTCAGTTCGACCAGGTCCAGGGCGCGCAGCAGTCCGGTGTCGGCAACCGTTTCCATGAGCAGATGGGCCTCGCGATAGCTCAACCCGCCCTTTACCGGTGTACCCACGCCGGGCGCGATGCCCGGATCGCACACGTCGAGATCGAAGGACACGTGCACTCCCGCCGTACCGTTCCCCGCCAGTTCAAGCGCTTTCTCGGCCACCCTGGCCATTCCCAGTTGATCCACGTCCTTCATCGTGTAGACATGTATCCCTGACTCGAGTACCTGGTCGCGTTCTGCGGGATCCAGGTTGCGTACGCCCACGAGGACCGTGTTTTCCGCTTCGACTGCCGGATCGGCCGGTCCGAAACCCGTTAGTTCGGCCGGTCCTCCTCCGAGCAGCGCGGAAAGCGCCATACCGTGGACGTTTCCGCTCACGCTGGTGTCGGGGGTGTTCATGTCGCCGTGAGCATCGACCCACAACAGTCCAATCCGCTCGCCCTCGTCACGGGCGCATGCGGCCGAGGCTACCACCGAACCGGCGGCCAGGCTGTGATCGCCGCCCAGCACCACGGGGATCGCTTCATCGCGCTGCGACGCGAGCGCCGTGGTGAAAACGTCCCGGCAGACGTCGGCGATATCTTCGATGTACTTCTTCGAGGGGTCACCCGGACGGCACGTTTCCCGAATGGGCGCCGGCAGGTCTCCCCGGTCAGTCAATTCACGGCCAAGCTTAGAAACCACACCACCTACGCCGGCGATGCGCATGGCGGATGGCCCCATGTCGACTCCTCGGCGTCCCGCGCCGAGATCGAGGGGCACCCCGATGATGTGGATGGGATTCATCAATGGGTTTCCCTGGCTGAAATTGACCTGAAGGTCCTGACTAAACGAACGCAACATCAACAGAAAGGTCGGTCGATCCGGTAGGAAACGTTAGATCAGTCCCGTACGGGCAGTTCCCCCGGCGGCGCGATACGGCAACCGGGCAAGGTACGGAGAAAGGCCTCGGGACCAGGCGGACAGTAGATGGCGATGATGCGCATGGGCTCCCAGCCCGTGTTGATCGTTTCATGGTACATGTCGGCGGGAATGTGGCACATCATGCCGGGCGTGACTTTCTTGCGAATCTCCTCGCCGTCTTCCTCCACCATCTGCTCGCCTTCGCCCGAAATGTAGTAGAGGATCTCCTCCACGCCGGGATGGTTGTGCCGTTCGTGACCCTTTCCCGGTTCGAG
>JAPOOT010000086.1 GCA_026713285.1 Gemmatimonadota bacterium
ATCGGGCCTTGATCTGCCGAGGCAGCGATCCCTCGGGTTATTGGAGACCCATACCCCGTCCGACGGGCGACCAGATTCCTCCACGCAATCGCTAGTATCTACATTGTATCGACGGCGCATGGTCGTATCGACGGCGCATTGTCGTATCGACGGCTATACTGGTATCAACGGCGCAATTGTGGTATCTACGGCGCTATAGTGCTAAATTCCAGCTATCCGCGCCGACTTCGGGATCAAATTTACGCCGACAGCGGCCTGCAGTTTTTACACGGCCGGTATCCGCCGTTCGTTGCGTCCTCCGTACTGCTGAATTCAAGACGGTGCTCCCGCTTGATCCGCCGCGCATCGCGGCAGGTCGGATAACAGTAAATCCCCGTCGTACGGCTGCCGATGTAGCGTATACCCCGCTGCTTCCAGTTCGCAAGATCTTCCCTCGGTATCCCTTCTCGTTCCAGCAGCGTCCATTTCATTTCCGGACCGTAGTAGTAGTTCCCCACGCCCCCGGTCGACGGTACGAGCCGGTGACAGGGCATCAGGAAGGGAACGGGATTCCGGGCCATGACCGTGCCGACGGCACGGACCGCCTTCGGCCTGCCCACTTCCCGCGCCAGCCAGGCGTAGGGACGGACCTCGCCCGACGGTATCCTGGCCAGGTGTTTCAGCACGGTCTGTTCGAATTCGGTCAGTCCTTCGAGGGTGACCGGCGGCTGAGCGATCTTTTCTCCTCGTATGGCCCGTCTGACTGCCTCGGTATACGCTACAGGTAGCGAACCTCTGACCGTGGTCCGCCCGAATCTGTTTTCGTAATACGATTCGAAGGCGCCGTCCTCCTCCACGTCAAGCTTAACCGCGGATACGCCCTTTGGCGTGAAACCCACGTGCGCCGGTCCAAAATCCGTGTCGATGACATCGTACCGGTCTGCAATCCCGATCATGACTTCCTCCATGAGCCCCTCGGGGGCGGTCAGTTTCAGTTTGGGAGATGTCAATGCAAGGCTTCCCATGTACGCGGCCTCTTCGCGGCATGCGGCACACATTTCCAGGTGTTCCGCCACGGCCCGACACGCCTCATCGTCCGCCTCGCCGGTTCTGATTTGATCCAGTTGCCGTCTCGCTTCGTTACAATCCACAGGTATCGTCCTCCATGAATTTGCGAAGTCTGCGCAGTGCCCGATATACCTTGCCCCGCAGCGCCGATTCCGATGATCCGGTGACAGCCCCGATTTCCGCGTAGGTGTATTGCTCGATGAATCGCAGGATGATCAATTCCCGCCTCTCCCTACCCAGTCTTTCAAGGGCCGTCCGGATCGCCCTGGCCTGGTCGTTTTGGGGGACGAAGGCCTGCTCATGCAGGTCGTCCTTCATCCTCTCTACCGCGCCTGTCATGCGTTTGCGTGACCTCAGCCTGTTCAGCGCCAGGTTCCTGACGATGCGGTACAACCAGGGACGGATTTCGAGCGTCCGGCACCGCTCCGCGTCGTACTTTCCGGTGAGCGTTTCGTAGGCCTTGACAAAGGCTTCCTGCGTAACGTCGAGGGCATCGTCCGAACCGCCGAGTATATGGTAGGCGTAGGTGAAGAGTCTGTCCTTGTAAGCCGCCACCAGGTTTGCCACCGCGCCTCTGTTGCCGCGATGGATTTCCAGCGCGATGCATCGTCCCTCTTCCTGCGTCATGCAAAGTCCTTTGCCCGTCGACCCGCTATCCGGATACAATAGTACAACACCTGGGAATTGGGGTTTGTTTGCGGCGGGTTAAAAAAACTGGAAGGTTACTGATATGGAGGGATTTCGAAGCCTGTACCGTTGTGTTTAGCGTCAATTTCCATTTCCGAACAGCCGACCAAAGAAACCCGGCGACTGCGCGTCCCGCTCCCCATCCTCGGCGATATAGATCGTGAAGGCCGTGTTCCCGATCTGCTCGCCCCGCCAGGACCGGAATCCCCTGCGATTCGGTTCGAGGGCGTCTCCCTTGATATCCGATTTCCATATCTGGTTCATGGTCGGGTACCAGACAAAGAGTCCGCCCACTTCCTCCACCAGTATCCGCTCGGCCTGCCGGTAGACGTCCATCCGCTTTCCGTGGTCGCCG
>JAPOOT010000084.1 GCA_026713285.1 Gemmatimonadota bacterium
CAGTTCAGGCGGCGTAAAAGCCGCAAAATACACCGCGCCGGACACTACGTGGCTCGCCAGCCGGAGTATGCAGGCCACCGTGATCCCGAGCCGGGGCCAGCCGGGGAAGTACCCGATGATCCCCAGCATGGCGTAGGGAAGAAGGTAATCCAGCACGACCTGGATAGGGTGCAGAACGACGGGATCGATGATCAGCGTGACTAGGCCTGCGGCGAGTCCTCCGGCCATGCCCGCCCTGGGTCCGTGCGAGATCGACAGGTAGACCAGGGGAAGGATCTTGAGGGACAGCGATCCCCCCCAGGGCAGCCGGTACAGGCGGATGAAACCGAGGAGGACCGCGAGGGCCACCGCCACGGCCATGGCGGTCAGTCGGCGCGTGCCGCCGGCGCTACTCGCCGTTTGCGGATTCGCTTTCTTCGGGATCGGGCTTGCCATGTCCGTTCATTTCGGCCAGGCGCTTCATCTTTTCCTGCTTGTCCAACTTCCCCATCGTCTCAAGGAGCGCCGTGTCGAGTTTCCTCATCCGTGCGGTGGTCGAAGTCAGCTCCAGCAGGGATTGCCGCTCCCGCAGGACCAGGTCGATCGTCGACGCGATGATGAAGGAGAAGTGCACCGGGTCGAAGATGCCGCGGACGGCGCCCACCCCCCTGGTCTGCAGGCGTATCATTTTCTGGTAGGCATCCAGGACCTTCTTCAGGAGGTCGGATGGGATGTCCTCGCTGTCGTCGTCGAAGTACTCGACTGCCGCTTCCAGGTAGGACTCCCGGTTGAGCACGTCGAGGACCCGGAACCGCCTGCGTCCCTCGGTGAGTATATCCATGTTCCCGTTTTCGAACTGCCTCAGGATCTGCGTGATCCGGGCCGTGCAGCCCACCTGGCACAACTGGGTTTCATGCAGGAGCAGAATGCCGAATTCCAGTTTCTCATCGAGGCATTTTTGAACCATTTCCTTGTAGCGCTGTTCGAAAATGTGAAGGTGCAGGGGCATACCGGGAAAAAGTACGGTATTGAGCGGGAAGAGCGGGATTTCGGATGAGTTCATAGTGTTCATCGCGGTATGCGGTACGGGAAAAGATGCGGTGAGCGGTACGAGAAAACGATGCGGATTCCCACTGTTCTAAAGGACTGCGAACGCGGCCCGGCGGGTAGCGACATCGGGAATCGCCGCGCGGGAAACAGCGTCAGCGGGACATGCGAATCTTAATCGGATACCGACGGAGATGTCAACGGAATTCGGCCCGCTTACCGGTGTTTCACGGGGCCAGTTCCTGCTTGACGACCCCCCTGCCACAGCTATATTACGGTGTTGCTCGTGGGTATAACTGAAATAGTTTGGCGCAATTAAGTCATGTCTGGCGGACGCGATGGACGGAAGTGGAAGAAGCGGAAAGTCAAAAGAAGAGAAGAAGGACAACCGTCCTCTTCGAAAGCCATCCTTCACCAATATCTCCGGATCTCCCGTGGAGGGGTTGTACACGGCCGGGCGCCGGTCCGGTTCCGGCTATCTGCGCGACGAGGGATATCCGGGACAGTTTCCTAACACGCGCGGGATCCATTCAACCCTGTATCGCGGCAGACCCTGGACCATCCGGCAGTTCTCCGGCTTCGGTTCCGCTGCGGATTCCAACACCCGTTTCAAGTTTCTTCTGGAACAGGGACAGGATGGCCTTTCGGTTGCTTTCGACGTGCCCACCCTGATGGGTTTCGATTCCGATCATCCGTCCTCGGAAGGGGAAGTGGGGGTCTGCGGGGTCGCCGTCGATACGCTGGAGGACATGGAAACCCTCTTCTCCGGTATCCCGCTGGATAGGATAAGCACGTCCATGACCATCAACGCCCCCGCCGCGGTGCTGCTGGCGATGTACCTGGCCGTGGCCGAGAAAAGAGGGATCCCCTGGACCGCGCTGAGGGGCACGCTGCAGAACGATATCCTGAAAGAGTACATCGCCCAGAAGGAGTGGATCTGCCCACCCGCTTCGGCGTTGAAGTTCGTTACCGATACGGTGGTCTTCTGCACGGAGCGGGTTCCTCAGTGGAATCCCGTCAGCATCAGCGGATACCACATCCGGGAAGCGGGCGCGACGGCCGCCCAGGAACTGGCGTTCACCCTGGCGGACGGGTTTGCCTACGTCGACGCCTGTGTCGACGCCGGTCTCGAAGTCGACCGGTTCGCTTCACGCCTGTCCTTCTTTTTCAACGCCCATATCGATTTCTTCGAAGAGATTGCCAAGTTCCGGGCCGCCAGGCGGATCTGGGCGCGCCACATGCGCGGGCGGTACGGCGCCCGGTCCGAACGGTCCTGGGCGCTGCGTTTCCATACCCAGACCGCGGGGTGCAGCCTGACCGCCCAACAGCCGGAGAACAACATCGTGCGCACGGCCGTCGAAGCGCTTTCCGCGGTGCTGGGGGGCACCCAGTCGCTACATACCAACGCACTGGACGAAGCCTATGCGCTGCCATCGGAAAAGGCGGCCCGAATCGCCGTGCCGACCCAGCAGCTCATCGCCAGCGAAACCGGCGTGACCGATACGGTCGATCCCCTGGGCGGATCCTACTACATCGAGTCCCTCACCGACCGGCTGGAAGAGGAGGCCGAGGCCTATTTCAAGAAGATCGACGGCTTCGGGGGCATGGTTGCGGCCATCGAAGCGGGGTTTCCCCAGCGCGAGATCATGGCCGCGGCAAGCCGGTACCAGGCGGAGATCGAAAACGGGGAAAGGACCGTCACCGGCGTAAACGATTTCATCTCCCCTGAGGACAGCGACATCGACACACTTCGCATCGACCCGCGCATCGAAAGGGAACAGCGTAGCCGTCTCGATTCGGCGCGTCGGCGGCGGAACGACCTGAAAGCAGGCGAGGCTCTCGACGCACTGGGAATCGCGCTACGGAGCGGAGCGAACATCATGCCGCCCATGCTGGCCGCGGTAAAGGCCTGCGCCACGATCGGGGAAATCGTAGGCGTGCTGCAGGAAGTGCACGGGTTGTACGAGGAACCCGTGGTGTTTTAGGTCGCACCGGTGGTTCCGCCGGGCGCCATGTCTTACGTCGTAACACAAAAGGAAACCGACGACATGCCTCGTATCAGAAAGGGACTGTCCACCCGCTCCGTGCACGGAGGGGAGCACCGCGACAAGCCGTTCTCCTCGGTGACCAATCCCATCGTCCAGACGTCCACTTACGTATTTCAGAATACCCAGGAACTAATCGACTATACGACTGGAGGGGTCGACCGGGAAGAATACGGGCGCTACGGCAACCCCACCAAGTCGGTGGCGGAGCGCAAAATTGCCGAATTGGAAGGTGGAGAGGAAGCCGCGCTGTTCTCGTCGGGCATGAGCGCGTTCACTTCCGTATTGCTCGCCATGCTTTCAACCGGCGCCCACGTGATCGTCATGGACGAATGTTACCGGCGCAGCCGCCAGTTCTGCAGGCAGATACTGCCGAGATACAACATCGACGTGACCTTTGTGAAGACGGGCGATTACGACGAACTCGAATCCTCGATCAACGACAAGACCCGGCTCATCGTATCCGAATCTCCGACGAATCCGTACCTGAACGTGATCGATCTGGAGAAGGTAACGGAGATCGCCGCCAGGCACCGGGTCAAGGTGTTGATCGACGGCACTTTCGCCACGCCCTACAACCAGAAGCCCCTGGATTTCGGAATCGACCTCGTGCTTCACAGCGCCACCAAGTACCTCGGAGGGCACAACGACCTGCTTTCCGGCGCCATCGTGGGCAGCGCTTCTCTCATTTCCGCAATACGCGAGTTCCGCGACGTCACGGGCGGCATAGTCGACCCGCACGGCGCGTACCTGCTGATCCGCGGACTGAAGACCTTCGCCCTGCGGATGGAACAACACAACGCGAACGGCCTCGCCGTCGCCCGTTACCTGGACGGCCATCCCCGTATCCGGCGGACCTACTATCCCGGTCTGGAAAGCCACGCGGGCCATGAAGCGGCGCGCAGGCAGATGAGTGGATTCGGCGGGGTGGTTAGCTTCGAAGTCGACGGCGACATGGAAACGACCATCCGCTTCATCGATGCGATGCGCATTCCCTATATCGCGCCGAGCCTGGGCGGCGTGGAGAGCCTGATCGAACAACCCGCCATCATGTCGTTCTATGAGATGGACCGGTCCGAACGCCTCGAGATAGGCATCAAGGACGAACTCGTCCGGTTTTCCGTGGGCATTGAAAA
>JAPOOT010000083.1 GCA_026713285.1 Gemmatimonadota bacterium
CCCCGGCTACCCCGTCGAAGCGCTGCAACGGGACATCGGCGTGGTACGCCGGAAAGTGCAGGACATGTACGACGATCCCACCACGCCCGATACGCGGCTGTCGGACAACCCGAACGCCTTTCGTCCTGCCACGGTCGACGCCCTCGTCGAACTGACCATGGGCGGAACGGTCCCGAGGGTGGGAAAGCCGCTCCACACCCGGCTGCGCTACTTCGATCCGCTCAGGGTCAGGCCGGGACTGCCGCCCGATGTCGGAGCGCTCGTGGAAGGTCTGACTGCAGACGAGACTCGGGTCAGTCTGGTTAACCTCAACCAACTCGAACCTCGGACTGTGGTGGTCCAGGGCGGGACCTACGGGGAGCACAAGTGGACGACCGTCCGGGTCGACGGCGGTGAGGAACACCCTGTGCACGACCGGACCCTGACGGTGGAACTGGCGCCCGGCGCCGGCGCAAGTCTAACGCTGGGCACCTCGCGTTACGCCAATGACCCAACGGGCGATTTGCCGTTCTAGTCCGCGACCCGGACCCCGACGGGTGATTGTCCCTTCCAGCACCGTCCATATCCTCAAAAAAATCCGCACGTTTTTCCGAAATTCCCTCAGTTTACACGGATTTAACCTCCGGGTAATATCCCTGTAACAGTCCGGCGCTATATTACTATTTCATTTTCGAATGGTCGTGTCTATTCCATCACAACAGGGAGGTTTTCCGTATGTCCCTTAGTGGCATATTACGTATTTCCGCGTCGCTGGCGCTTTGCGTTCCCGGCGTGGCCCTCGCGCAGGAAGAGGCGGCGGCTCCGGCGGCCGTGCTGAACACAGGGGATACCGCCTGGATGCTCGTCAGTTGCGCCCTGGTCCTGCTCATGCTGCCCGGCCTGGCCATGTTCTACGGCGGGCTCACGCGCACCCGGAACGTGCTGGGCACCATGATGCACAGCTTCGCGGCCATGGGCATCATGGGCGTGCAGTGGACGGTAATCGGATTCGCCCTGGCCTTCGGCGCGAGCTCGATCATACCGGGCGTTCTCGGCTGGAGTTCCGAGTATTTTCTGCTGGGAGGCGTCGATCCCGGGACCATCTGGGACGGGACGAATGTCCCCACGTACCTGTTCGCCATGTTCCAGGGCATGTTCGCCATCATCACCCCTGCCCTGATCGCGGGGGCCATCGCCGAACGGGTGAAGTTCGGCGCCTACTGCCTGCTGATCCTGCTCTGGGGTTTCGTCGTGTACGAACCCCTGTGCTACATGGTATGGAACGCGGATGGCATGCTCTTCAAGGATGGCGCCATTGACTTTGCGGGCGGTACGGTGGTACATATTTCATCGGGCGTGGCCGGCCTGGTGGCCGCGATGGTGCTTGGTCCCCGGATCGGTTATCCCTCCAGGGCCATGAAGCCCAATAACCTGACGATGACGCTCATCGGCGCCGGCCTGCTTTGGATCGGCTGGTTCGGCTTCAACGCCGGCTCCGCCGTGTCCGCCGGTGAAACAGCCGTCCAGGCGCTGACGGTGACCCAGATCTCCGCGGCGGCCGGTGCCGTGGGCTGGATTGTTACGGAGCTTATACATCACGGCAAGGCCTCGAGCCTGGGTATCGTGTCGGGAATCCTGGCCGGCCTGGTCGCCATCACGCCGGCCGCGGGCAGCGTAACCCCGGCCTGGGCTCTGATCTTCGGGTTCGGCGCGGCAGTGGTGTGCTTTCTGATGGTTCAGCTCAAGGGCAAGCTGGGATATGACGATACGTTGGACGTATTCGCCATTCACGGCGTCGGCGGTATGTTCGGCGCCCTGCTGGTCGGCCTGGTCGCCACCGACGTCGGTGGCTGGTCCCAGTTCCTGATCCAGATCAAGGGTGTGGTCATCGCCGTTGCGCTGTCGGCCGTCGGAACAGGCGTGCTCGTGTGGTTGATCGATCGTACGATCGGGCTCCGCGCTACGGAAGATGAGCAGCAGGTAGGCCTGGACCACTCCCAGCACGGAGAGGACGGTTACGGTCTGACGCACCTGTAGTCGACCAGAGAATCAGTGCGGTTAACGGGCAGTGAGCAAGCTGCCCGAATCTACCCCAAGGACCATTACTTCAGGAGACGTCAGACGCATGAAACTAATCGTAGCCATCATCAGACCGGAAAAGCTCGACGACGTCCGGAACGCGCTCGTCGAGAAAGGCATCCCCGGAATGACCCTGTCCAGGGTGTCCGGGCATGGCCGTACAGCCCATCGCACGGGACTCTACCGTGGGCAGAAAGTCGATATTCCCCTGGCGGCCAAGATCCGCATGGAAATCGCGGTAACCAACGATCAGAAAGACGAGATCGTCGACGTGATTTGGAAGGCTGCCCAGTCGGAGGGCGACAGAACGGGAGACGGTAAGATTTTCGTCGTCCCCGTCGAAGAGACCGTCCGCATCAGCAGCGGCGAAAGAGACGAGGACGCGGTGTAAGGCGCGTGATGCAGGGCACGTGTAGTGGAGTGGTGTAGTGTGGATTGATGTAGGGGAGTATGTGTTAAGACCGCCGGTCCGGTGGCGTCATTGGGCCGGCGGTTTCCTAATAATGGCTGGCAGTCTTCCGGTCGTTGTGCCGGTCTTTATCCCTGGCTGTTTAATGGTAGGATGACATTTACCAGGGTCCAATTCAGTCCATTTCCTTCGAATACTACTTCAATCACATCACCTTTTTCGTTCTTGGTCTGTATATGCAGCGAGAAGGATCTAAGACCCCTGTCAATCACGAAGTCTTCTTGATGCAGTAAACCTGCCCCTACTGACCCTGACAATGCGGCGAACGGTAAATTGGCCTCATCGGGAACATCCACTTTGGTACCTAACTGGGCCAAACCGGCCGGTGTAACGTAGACATCAATCAGTCTATCGACAATGGGCCACGTCAAAGCCATACCTGCGATAGCTTCCGGTTCACCTTGTTCAAAGGCCCATCTATCTGTCGCCGACTTGAGCTGATCCTTCAGATTCTCGCGCAAGACAGGGAAGTCTATCATCTCACCCAGAGCCTGCTCATCGGCATCAACGACCGCCGCTTTCAAACTCCGGACTGCGAAATAGGGGGATGTGAACCAGTATGCCCCGATGGCTATAATCGCGAGGACGCAAAGCACGTCGATCATTCTTCTTTTTGACAGGAATCCAGGCATGGATATTACCTCCGTATAATTGCATGTAGTTGTTTAGTAAAAGGTCAAGGTTAGCACGGTACGCGATCCACAACGCCCGGTAACTTGAATCGCTTTCGAAGACTGATTAGCCTCCTGTGGAAGGGCGCAGATCCCTGCGATGGAATAGCCAGAGCGAGGTGCTGCCAAACACAATGATGTAAGCCAGGATGGGCAGGAAAGTAGACAGGAAGTCTCTAATATAATTGTAAATCGCCGAGGGGTCATCCAATGCCGGGAAATCCAGGCTCGCCATCCACAGCGGGGTATTGACGGAGATCAGAATCCGGGCCGCGTCCGGTCCCAGATATGAGCCTATGATCCACCTGAGAATCGACTCGCCTGTGAAAAAAACAACCGAGATTACAATACCCGATGACGCCGAGGAGGTCAGTATCGCAAAGAACATCCCCAGGATGATGTAAGGCAGCATCATGTACATTGACTTAAACCCGTCCGCTCCCGCCTTAAACCACTGAATTGCATCGGTCGAAATACCAGTATCTGCCATAGTGTACGAAATAACCAGGCTGCTGATACCCATAGCCAGTATTACAACCAGGTGTCCAATGCCGACCACGGCCATGAGCGCGAGGGTTTTCGCTGCCAGAAACCGTCCGCGGCTGCACCCCTTTGCCAAGACCTGCCGTGCCGTCCCCCAGGTGTATTCGACCCCCATTGACATGGCCGCAAGGATCATGACGAACACATACCCCATAGTCCCGAACATACTAATGCTAAAGGACAAACTGCCTGGCAGTGCCGCATTATTGAGGAAGATCTTGCGAGCCGTATCGTACATGGCAAGAGTACCCGGGCATCGCTCCCTGAGCGATTCTATCTCTTGCAGTGCCTTATTCCGGTATTCACTCTCTATCCCCGACAGCCTGGATTCAACCGCGCCGTCCTGGATGTCCAGGCATGAAATGCCGATGGTGGGATATTCGCCCTCCTCGTCGCCAGGTCCCGCCTGAACTTCTATCCGTCCAGGGTCTGCGTTGCTAAACATTTGGTATTCAGCCAATAGCCTTAGCTGCGAGGACAATACGATGAACGCCAGAAACACCCATGGCATCCATCGTCGCCGGAGCTTGATCACATCCCAACGCGCCAGGTTCAGGATTTGCCGGATCATGTTAAGTCCCCGTTTACACCGCTCGTAATCTTGAAGTAGTACTCCTCCAGCGACATCTGACCCGACGTCATCTCAGCGATGTACACGGCCGACCGGCTGAGGACCTCGGAAATTTCCGTCGACCTCTTCGGCGGTGCCGACACCAGGATCGATTTCTCTTTCGACGTAACGTCAGTCACCCAGTCCAGCTTCGAGATCAATTCGATCGCCTTCGCGTTGTCGGTGGTACGAAGCAGGATCTTCTCCCCGGCCAGAGAGTGAACCAGGTCGTCGACTCTACCCTGGACTACGAGTCTGCCATGCGAAAGAATGGCCACGCTGTCGCACACCTGTTCGACCTCGTGCAGCAGATGGCTGGAGAGCAGCACGGTGCGTTCCCCGTCGCCAAGGCTGCGAATAAGTTCACGTACTTCGGCCATGCCGTCCGGATCCATTCCGTTGGTCGGTTCGTCCAGGATAAGAAGTTCGGGATTGCCCAGGAGGACATATGCCAATCCCAGCCGCTGTTTCATACCGAGAGAGTAGGTTTGAAACCGATCTTTTCCACGTTCGGCGAGGCCTACTTTATCCAGCAACTTATCCAGTTCGACCGCATCGCTCTTGCCAGATACTTCCTGGAAGTAGGCGAGATTGTCACGACCGGAAAGATGCGGATAGAAGGAGGGGAACTCCACGACGGCGCCAGTTTGCGTGAGTGCTTCCCTATGCGTTATGCTTCCTCCGAACAGGCTGAAACGTCCTGCGGACGGCCTCACGAGTCCGAGAAGCATGCCCATGGTCGTCGTCTTGCCTGAACCGTTCGGACCCAGAAGCCCGAATACATGACCGCGCGGGATTTCAAGCGACAGGCCGTCCACGGCCACGATATTGCCGAATCGCTTGGTGAGTAGCTCGGTTTCTATGACAAGGTTATTGGTAGTCATCTTAATATTCAGACTTTTAATTGTTTAGGAATGTTACATGATACACCGGGCGGGGTATCTGAGATACGGGAATTATATGTTGTTTTTCTCGAGAAAAAGACTCAGGAAGCTCGAATTAAAATCAGTAATTGTCCACTGTTGAACTGTCTGTTGCGGAGCGGTCGGTTATGTCTTGGAAAACCCATTCACTACCATCACGCAAAGTGACTTAAAGGGTTTCCGCCCGCGCCCTGAGATCGTCGATCCCGTTGATCATGGCCCGCAGGCGCGGACTTTCAGATCGCAGAACCCGCTCGTGGGGTTTCAGCGCGTCGGGGCTGTACTGCATGATGGACGCCAGGTGGGCGTCCGTGGTGGGACGGGCCGCGTATTTGAGGGCGATGTACCGCCTGCGTCCGGCCTTGCCGTACACGGCGTGATAGAGGCTCTGGTTGAAGATCACCGCGTCGCCCGGCTCCGTCTCCACGGCGTGACACGGCACGTCGCTGCCCTTGTAGCCGAAAAACGCCGGGTCCTCAAGCCCGTGCCGCTGCTGGAACGGCGTCAGTTCCTCGTGCAGAGGCGACCGGTGCGACCCGGGTATGACGCGAAAGGCTCCCGCGGCTTTCCGCATCGGGTCCAGGTACATCATGATCTTTATGCGCAGGTAGCCGAGTTCCAGCGGTCCGGGCCGGTCCGCGTGCCAGTGGTGATAGGGCCGCCGGGTCATGGTGCCCTGCACACCTTCCGAACCCATCCA
>JAPOOT010000081.1 GCA_026713285.1 Gemmatimonadota bacterium
CGCCAGAAACTCCCCGTGCTGGACCGTGCGGAGCTCGCGCCCGCCGACGGCCTCCACATGGGCGCCTATGTCCTCGCCGATACCGACGGGCAGCCGGACGTGATCCTCATCGCCTCCGGTTCGGAAGTATGCCTCGCCCTCGAGGCCCGGGACGCGCTGGCCCGCGAAGGCATCTCCGCGCGCGTCGTCAGCATGCCGAGTTGGGAGCTGTTCGAAGCACAGACCGGGGAATACCGGGAGTCTGTGCTGCCCGCTTCGATCACGGCCCGCCTGGCTATCGAACCCGGCGTGACGCTGGGCTGGGAGCGGTACGTGGGACCGCGTGGCGACGTCATCGGCCTGGAACGCTTCGGCGCCTCGGCCCCTTACGAGGTCGTGTTCGAAAATCTGGGTTTCACGGCGGGGGACATCGCCGACAGGGCGAAGGCGCTGGTCGCTTCAGGCGGGTGATCGGAAAGCGTCGGTCTGGGGCCGCGACGTGAACAACCGGCGCGGACTTTGTTCCGCGTACCGGACGATCAGAAGCCGTCCTTGGCACGATCAGAACCCCACCTCTTTAAACACCCCCAAAGGGATTTCCTTCTCCAGGTCCTTGAAATACTGGTAGTTGGTATCGACTACCCTGTACCCCATATTGGTGTACAACAGAATCGGACGGGGGCTGCCCGTGTTCGCCTGGGTGGTTGCGTGGCGGTAACCGAGCTGGCGCATCTCCCGCAGCAGGACCTCCATCATGTACCGTCCGAATCCTTTGCCCTGCTCCCCCTCGCTGACGCGCCCTCCCACCGGACTTCCTTCGATGGAAAACCAGGGGATGTAGAAGGTTTCCTGCGACTGGGGCGACCGGCAGAAATCCCCTAGCGACTGGGCGAATCCCTGGCCGATGCACTGGTCTCCGCGGAAAAGCTGGAATGCCATGTTGGGCAGCCTGCCGCGCCCGGCCTGAATTTCGAAGCACGTGGTCACACCGGCGTCCGGCAATACGGGATCCGGTACGTCAAAGTCAGGGAGCTCAAGGAGGATGATACCCCGGGTTATGCGGTAGTCGTTCATGCTGAACAGGGCGCCTACGTGGCCCATCCGGTCGGATTGGAAGGCGTGGCAGAAGCGGTAGAACCGGTATCCGAAGTAACTGAAGGCGCGTATCTGGTCTATACCAAAGCTGCGTAAATGGGCTTCCGCCGCTTCCAGGAGTGCCTGCCCCGTTGGCCGCGCACCGGCCCGGTAGTGGAAAAAGCGGATGAGGCCAATCCGGTCCTTCAACACTTCCTCGATCGGATGGAGGCCGATGCGGTGGTCCTCCTCGCCCTTGCGACAGACGGCCACGTGGGCGAAACCAGCGACGGCGCCCTCGTCGTCTTCCGCCACCAGGAACGACTCGTCCGACAGGTCCGCATAGGGCTCGCCGTCCCGTTCTTCATCCCACCAGACACCCGTTTCGAACTCTTCCTCCGTGACGGGATAGCAGTACGGCATGTCCGCGAATTGCTCGTTGTAGAAGTCCCTCAGCCTGGACGCCTGGTCGATTTCGAGGGTGCTGATTTTCATGGTGGGTGGATCCTGACGTTGGATGGATCCCTGACGGGATGACCGGAGTCGTCCGGGTGCTCAATTAACACGCGGCTGGATTAACATGCGGCTGGATTAACATGCGGCTCGATTAACACGCGGCCGGATGCATGGAACCGGGATTGGATTGAGAGGAGCCCGACCTGGGAGGGCGGCCCCGAGGATGCCCCGGGGATGGCCCTCCGCTCCGGAATCCCGGGGCCGGGGGGGATTGGGAGTCTGTTAACCTATATTGCTAATAAAATCGTGAATGATGACGATATACACGAGATTATTCACATTAATTTGACAATAAAAAGTGAAGATAATAACTTTACTATATGACCTCCACACGACCAATGAAAAACCGCATACAATCGCTGAAGCGTGAATTCGACACCCTGCGAAAAGGCAAGGACTCGCTCTTGTCCATGATCGACGAGGTGGAGATACCCGAGGGCGTATACAACTCGAACGCCATTGAGAATTCCACGTTGTCGCTTGAGGAAACAGAGCAGATCCTGTTGGAGCAGATGCTGTCCCGGAACGTATCCATTCGTGAAGTCTACGAGGCGAGGAACCTCGCGCGGGTCATGGAATACAAGCGTGCCAGGGCGAAAGACAGCGAGTTGAGCGAGAATCTGATTCTTCAGATACATCAGATGCTGATGGGCGGCATCGATGATTCAATCGCCGGACGATTCCGACAGAAAGGCGAATACGTGCGAGTGGGTACGCATATTGCGCCCGCGCCCGAGCACGTGGAACGCATGATGGAAAATCTCCTGATCGACTATGTCAGCGACCTGGATTCCTACTTTCTGGACAAGATCGCACTTTTTCATCTGGCTTTCGAATATATACATCCCTTCTGTGACGGAAACGGCAGACTGGGACGGGTCATCATGAATTTCCAGCTTCTGCAACTCGGTCTGCCGCGAATCATCATACGCAATTCCGAGAAGGAAAGGTATTACCAGGCGTTCAGGGAATATGGGCATAACGCATCGACTAAGGCTATGGAAAATATCGTATTCCTCGGACTTGTGGAATCGCTGCACAAGCGGTTGAGCTACTTGAAAGGCGTAGAAATCATCCGGCTTTCAGACTACATCAGGCAGAACGGCCTTTCGGCGCCCGCCGTAACCAACGCCGCCCGGCGGCAGTCCATTCCCGCGTTTCGTGAGAAAGGGGTCTGGAAGATCGGGAGGGCATTCGATCACCCGGGACAGGATCGGCCTCGAAGCACACCCACGGATCAAGGTTTGGGAAGTTCCGACCAGGTGTAGCAGGCGGCAGGCCAGATATAGCAGTTGAGACGGCAGGTCAGGAATAGCAGTCGGAATGCCGGGTATAGCAGTCGGCAGGCCAGGAAAGGGACAAGAAACAACTATTTACTGTCGACGGATGTATTTATCATGGTGGTATATGAAGATAATGTGATAAGACGACGCCTTCGATGACCATGCTGGAGAAGGGATTAAATGTCATGTTTACGTGGAGTTCTGTTAAACCCTCGTTGTCAATAGGACGCTTTCGCAACCGGTTTCCGCTGCTTCCCCTGCTCGCGGCGTTGCTCTTCTGCGCGCATGACGCGCCGCGGGCTTTCGCTCAGACTTTCGCCCCGGCCAGCCCCGAGGAGGCGGGCGTTTCTACCGAACGGCTCGCACGCATCGACGCGGCGCTAGAAGCGTACGTCGAGGAAGAACGGCTGCCGGGCGCCGCGCTGGTGATCGGACGGCGCGGGCACGTGGTCTACGCCAGGGCCTTCGGCTATAGGGACCGCGAGGCGGGGGAAGCGCTCGAGGTTACGGACCTTTTCCGCATCGCTTCGCAGACCAAGGCGGTGATTTCGGTGGGCGTGATGATACTGC
>JAPOOT010000186.1 GCA_026713285.1 Gemmatimonadota bacterium
AGGCGAAGAACTACGACCCTGAGCTTCGGCTGATTCGTAGCATGTTCAACGGCAGCCGGGGACCGATGCTGCGCAAGACCACGGCCCTGGACTGGGCCGGCGACCCGCTGGAGGACGGCCGGTTCGACCTGCTCCACGGCCAGCGGGACTACGCGGAGATGTGCGAGCGGTTCGAGACCTACAACGATGTAGCCGGCGACCATCCGCTGAACCTCATCTGCACTGGACTGGCCTTCAACGCCTATGCGCTCACCGGCGAGACGAAGTACAGGGACTGGATCCTCGAATACGCCGACGCGTGGGTGGAACGGACCTATGCCAACGGGGGCGTGATCCCCTCGAACGTGGGCCTGGACGGCGTCATCGGCAGTGCCTGCGAAGGCAGGTGGTGGGGCGGTGTCTACGGATGGAACCACAAGGTCTTCGCCCATCGCCACGGCCGGCTGGACAATTTCACCCTGAACGCCGTCGCGCATGCGGTGGACGGGTTCGGGAACGCCCTGCTGCTCAGCGGAGACCAGAAGTACGTGGACGTCTGGCGCACCGTACTCGAGTCGGTCAATGCCAACCAGAAGATCGTTGACGGGGTCGAGATGTATCCCCACATGCATGGCGACGAAGGATGGTACGATTACGCGCCCGAACCATATGACCGGGGAGCGGTCGAGGTGTACGATTGGTCCATGAATCCCGGCGACCGCGCGCTGACCGGCGATCAACCCTGGTTGAATTACCTGGACGGAACGAACCCCGGTTTTCCCGAAGATGCCTTGAAGCAGGATTTCTCCGATTTGCGGGGCCAGGTGGAGAAGATCCGAAACGATACATCATCGCCGGACACGCGCCTGTCGGACAATCCCAATCCCTTCAATCCGGCGCGGATCGAGACGCTCGTGAACCTCATGACCGGCGGAGCCAGGCCGGCCTATGCCCGCCCGCTGCACTGCAGGCTCTGGTATTTCGACCCGGAACGGGGCAGGCCGGGCGTCCCGGAAGACGTGGCGGCGCTGATCGACCGGATCGACAGGGACGGGCTCGATGTGCATCTCGTGAACGTCAACCCGGTCGACGCGCGCACCGTGACCGTGCAGGGCGGCGCCTACGGGGAGCACCAGGTACGCGCGGTCGAGTACGACGGCCTGCGGATTGACGTGGACGGTACCGATTTCACGGTGCGACTGGCGCCTGGATCCGGCGCGCGACTGACGTTGGACCTGCAACGCTACGCCAACCAGCCGACGGCCCGGTTCCCGTGGCACAGATAGCGAGGCCGGCCCCGTATTCCGGCTGTTGCGTTCATTTGCGGACGAACCCGGTTCGATCCGATCGAGACATTACGTAGACCGTCCCGACCAGGAGGACACAGCGTGGCCGCAGATCAGGCAGATCCGGTATACAGCGCCCACAACGTGGCCGCAGATCAGGCAGATCCGGTGTTCCGCGCCCGCAACATCTCCAAGGTCTACCGAATGGGCGAGGTGGACGTGTCCGCCCTGCGGGGGGTCGATCTGGACCTGTACGCGGGTGAACTGGCCGTGTTCCTGGGGGCATCGGGAAGCGGTAAGTCGACCCTGCTCAACATCCTGGGCGGTCTCGACGTGCCATCGGGCGGACAGGTCTACTATCGCGAACGGGAAATGACCGGGGCGGATGAAAGCGAAAGGACCGGTTTCCGGCGGAAATCCGTGGGGTTCGTATTCCAGTTCTACAACCTGATCCCGAGTCTTACCGCGCTGGAGAACGTGGAACTGGTCACCGAGATCGCCGAAGATCCGATGCCGGCCGAAGAGGCTCTGCAACTCGTGGACCTGGAATCGCGCATGCATCACTTCCCGGCCCAGATGTCCGGCGGAGAGCAGCAGCGCGTGGCCATCGCCCGGGCCATTGCGAAACGACCCGAAGTGCTCCTGTGCGATGAGCCCACAGGCGCCCTGGACTATGCGACAGGCAAACGGGTGCTGGAAGTAATCGAGACGGTCAACAGCACGCTGGGCACCACGACCGCCGTCATAACCCACAACGCGGCGATCGCAGACATGGCCGACCGGGTCATCCGCCTGCGCAGCGGCGAGATCTTCGAGGTCTATGCCAATCCGGTAAAAAAACGTCCGGACGAGTTGAGCTGGTAGCCGGTGTCGGCCCAAGTTGAACTGGTAGCCGGCGTCGTCCCGGCATGATCGATTCAGTCCGTTTGATTTCGCTTCCTGCCTCGGAGCGATACAGCCATGTCCATCCTGAACCGGAAGGTATTCCGTGAACTGGCGCGCATGCGCGGCCAGGTCATCGCCATCACGCTGGTGATGGCCTGCGGAATCATGCTTTACGTCTCCTCGCGCCATACCTATATCTCCCTGCTGCAGTCCCAGGAATCCTACTACGATCTTTACCGGTTCGCCGATGTATTTGCCGGCGTTAAACGGGCACCGGCCTCCACCGCGGAGGAAATCGCCAGGATTCCCGGTGTTTCCAGGGTCCGCACGCGGATCGTGATGGACGTGAACCTGGACGTTCCCGGTCTGGATGAACCCGCGACCGGCCGGTTGGTTTCCATGCCCGAACGGCGCAGGCCGGTGCTCAACGATGTGGCGATCCAGACGGGCCGGTATCCGGCGATCGGCAGGCCGGATGAGGTCATCATCAGCGAAGCCTTTGCGGAGGCCAACGGACTGACGCCCGGCGACCGGATCGGGGCGGTCATCAACGGCCGGCAGAAAGCGCTGCGCGTCGTCGGCATAGGCCTGTCACCCGAGTACGTCTACGAAGTGCAGGGCACCGGATCCATCTTCCCGGACAACCTCCGCTTCGGCGTGATCTGGATGGCCAGAGACGCCCTGGGCGCGGCCTTCGACATGGAGGGCGGTTTCAACGATCTGTCGGCCGCCCTGTCGTCCGAGGCGAGCGAGCGGGACGTAATCGACCGGATGGATCTCGTACTCGAGCCCTACGGCAGTACAGGCGCCTATGGCCGGGACAGCCAGATCTCCCATCGGTTTCTGATGGATGAGATCATTGGCTTGAGCGTATCGAGCAACTTCACCCCGGCCGTTTTTCTCGGAATCGCGGCGCTGCTGTTGCACATCGTGTTTTCCCGGATGGTACGGGCCCAGCGAGATCAGATCGCCATCATGAAGGCCTTCGGGTACCGAAACCTGACGATCGGATGGCATTACCTGAAATTCGCCTTCCTGGCCGTATCCGGCGGCACGCTCCTCGGTGTCGTGGGCGGCTTCATGATCGGCAGGCCACTCACCGCATTGTACCAGGACTATTACCGTTTCCCCGACCTGGTCTACGCGTTGAATTTCGAGGTCATCACCCTGGCCGCGCTCATCAGTGTTTCCGCCGCGTTCCTTGGCACGCTCCACGCGCTGCGCTCCGCCATGTCTCTGCCTCCAGCCGAAGCGATGCGGCCGGACGCTCCCGCCCACTTCAGACCGCTGGCGATGGAACGCATGGGCGTGCATCGAATGCTCTCCCCCGTATGGAGAATGATCTTTCGCAACATGGAACGAAAGCCGGTCAAGACCGTGCTTTCCGCTTTCGGTATCGCCATGGCCGTGGCGATCCTGGTCATGGGACGGTTTGCCTTCGACTCGATCGAATACCTGATCGACTACCAGTTCCGCACCGTCCAGCGCGACGACGCCGCGGTCGTCTTCGCCGGACCGCGTCCCGCAAGGGCCCGTTTCGAACTGGCCCATCTCCCCGGGGTCGTCCGCTCCGAACCCTACCGCGCTGTGCCCGTCAGGCTCCGGTCGGGGCATCGAATGAAGCAGACGGCCATCAACGGGCTGGACCCGGCCGGTGAGTTGAGGCAGCTGATCGACCGGGATGGACGGATCCTGCCCATGCCCCCGGAAGGGATCGTATTGACCAGGACGCTGGCCGATCTCCTGGCGGTCCGGGAGGGCGACATGGTCGCCGTCGAAGTCCTGGAAGGATCAAGGATGCGCGGCCGGTTACCGGTATCCCTGCTCGTCGATGAATTGATCGGCATATCCGCTTACATGGATAACCGTGCGTTGAACCGGTTCCTTGGAGAGGGCACCACGATCTCCGGCGTGTATCTGTCCGTTGATCCACTTCAGGCGGAGGCGTTGTACCGTACGCTGAAAGAGACGCCGGCCGTTGCGGGGGTCGCCGTCCGCGAGGCGGTGATCAAGGGATTTGAAGACTCCATCGCCGAAAGCACGAGCGCCACCACGTTTACGTTGACGGTATTCGCGTGCATCATCGCCTGCGGCATGGTGTACAACGGCGCCCGCATCGCCCTGGCGGAACGAAACCGCGAGATGGCAAGCCTGCGCGTGCTCGGATTCACGGAACGGGAGATTTCGGTCGTCCTCCTGGGCGAACAGGCCATCGTTACCCTCATGGCGATACCGATTGGATTTTTAATCGGGTGGGGTTTATGTTATCTTGCCGTGGACGCCACGGCCCAGGAGCTCTACAGGATGCCCCTGGTCATCACGGGAAAGACCTACGGGTTCGCATTCCTGGTCGTTTCGGCGGCGGCCGTGGCGTCCGCGTACCTGGTTCACAGACAACTGCGCCACCTCGATATGATCGGCGTGTTGAAAGTACAGGAATAACCGAGGGGCCGAAATGAAACTACGTCGCAAGCACGTTGTGTTCCTGGTGATCGTTGCCGTCGTCCTGGTACTCCTCGTCCGCGCTTTCATGCCTTCCCCGATGCTGGTTGATACGGGAACCGCGGCAGTCGGACCCATGCGCGTGACGATCAGTGAAGAGGGTCGTACCCGGGTAAAGCAACGCTACCTGATCACGGCGCCGGCGTCCGGCAGGCTCGCCCGGCCGGAATGGAAAGAAGGCGACCGGGTAGCCAGTGGGCAAGAGCTGGCCCGCATTACGCCTTCGCCCCTGGGTTCCCGGGAGTCCGCCGAAGCCCGCGCCCGCATCGAGACCGCCGAAGCCCTGGTCCGCGAGGCCGAGGCGAACGTCGCCCGTGCGCGGGTCGAGCAGGAGGAAGCCGTCCGCGGCCGTGAAAGGGCGGAGAAACTCGCCGCGAGCGGCAGCATCTCGAGAGAGCGGCTGGAACGCGCCGTGCACGCCGCGACGGTCGCCGAACGGACGCTGGAATCCTCCCTCTTCCGTCACCGTGCCGCCGTTTCCGAACAGGAGGTCGCCCAGACGGCCTTGCTGGCCCTGCGGGAGGAGCGCGGCGACGCGAAGGCCATCCTCTCCGTCACCGCACCGGTTGATGGACAGGTGCTGCGGGTTAT
>JAPOOT010000080.1 GCA_026713285.1 Gemmatimonadota bacterium
CGGGTCCAGGTGAAGAAATGGGAAATTGAAGGATTCTTCTGTGAGGTATTCGTCGAGCACCCCGTTCATGTGGTCGACCTGGTCCCGGGTTAGAACGTTCCGGTACATGATATAGCCATTGAGGTCGAATTCGAAGATTTCGGCTTCGGTCATGGGTTCTCCCGCTCCTTCGCCTGCTTCGTGGTTATTCCGGGCTCCCTGGATGACCCTCCTCCACTGGCGCGCCCACGGCGCCGGGGGGCAGGGTATTCCTTTTCTTCCATCGCCTCCATTCCTTATCCCGTTTTTTCTTTCCCTGTTTTTCAGCCCATGCCTCCAGGGGTACGTCCCCTGGTTCGGGCCGCCAGTACCTGGAAGCCGGATGGGCCGGATCGCCGTCCTGGTAGACTACCCCGTCCTCCGTGGTGTTGGAACCCAGCAGCTGGCGCTGAACGGGTGTGCAACGGGCCAACAGGTCGGAGTCCTGGCGGTCGTAGTCTCCAGGTCGTGCCCATCGGTGGTTGTAACCGTAGTAGAGGCACTTGCGTGTTCGCCCGGAGAGATTGGGGGCCAGGCAGTGCCAGAGCGCCGTGCGCCAGACCATGGCGGTACCCGGCCTGACACGCACTTCCACGATGTCCTCCGGGTCGATATGGTAATCCGGATCGTGGATCAGTTCCGGCGAAAGCTTGTGGCTGCCCCGCACCACGCAGATGGCGCCGCTGTTGTGCTCGGTGAGATCGGTGAGGTAGTACCCAACCTTGACTTCTAAAAAGGGAATCCGGCCGTTGGTTATGGGATAACCGTAATTGGGTGCGTCCGAATGCCAGGGGAAAAAGCTGCCCTTGGCCCCCAGTTCTCCATCCATGTGATCTTTCATGGGAGGACGGACGTCAACATGGGAAGTGCGGATCTGTATGTTTACCCCCATGACGTCCACGACCAGCGACAGGATCTTCCGGTATTCGATCAACGCGAAAAGCTCCTCGTGGTGGACCAGGGCGTTGCGAATCTGATATGGCGCGTCGGGCGGGGTACCGTGGGTCCTGTGAAAGTTGTCATAGAGCGTGTCGACGACCTTGAGCAGCCGTTCGACGTGGCTCGGCGAGAGGGCATCCTCGATCAGGATAAAGCCGTCTTCGTCGAACCGGCGCCGTTGCGTTTCGGTAAGCGCGATGTAGGGGCCGGGCTCAAACGGTAACGGCGGACCCTGGGCAACGGGAATAGTCATGGATACGCTCCTTCAGATGCCCCGCTCCAAAGACGAACGTGGGCGTGGACCACTTAGTGCTCTTCCGGTTTGCTAACTCCATAGGCGATCGTGCGAACGCAGCTCGTTCCACTCGTCTGTGGGTTCGAAGTATCCCGGATCCTTGTCGCTGATGTGCTCCAGAATCGCCTCTTCATTCAATTCGATCCCCAGGCCGGGCGCTTCCGGCACCGCCATGAAACCGTCCTGTACCGCTGGATCCGGCAGGCCGGTTACCAGGTCGTCCCACCAGGGCACGTCCACGTGGTGGTGCTCCAGGGCGATGAAGTTCTCGGTGGCCGCGGCACAGTGCACGCTGGCCATCTGGGCGACCGGCATGGCGGACATGTGCAGCGCCATGGAGATCCCGTGTTCCTGGGCCGTATCGCCGATCTTCTTGGTTTCCAGGATGCCGCCCGAGGTAGCCAGGTCGGGATGGCACACGGAGATGGCCCGGTTTTCGAAGAGGTCCATGAACCCATCTTTGAGGTAGATGTCCTCCCCCGTGCAGATCGGCGTGTCGCAGGCGTCCCGCAGGCGGACGTATTGCTCGGTGAACTGCCACGGGACCATGTCCTCGTACCAGGCCAGGTTGTACCGGTCCAGCGCCTTGCCCAGGCGGATGCAGTCCTCCACGCCGATGTGCCCGAAGTGGTCGACGGCGAGCGGGATTTCGTAACCCACGATGTCGCGGACACCCGCCACGTAATCCGACAGTACGCCAATACCTTTGTCCGTCAGCCGTATCCCGGTGAACGGGTGCATGATGTGCAGCGTGTCCAGCATCCCGGCAGGGGCCGACAGGGTTCCGGGTATGGCCTTCAGCAGGCCGATGCCCACGTCCATCTTCAGAAAGGTGAACCCACGATCCACGCGTTCCTTCAGGCGGCGTCCCATCTCTCCTGGGTCGGGGGACGAGGTCGTATCGCAGTATATACGCACCGAATCCCTGAATTTACCGCCCGCCAGTTGATAGGCGGGCACGCCGTAGGCCTTGCCCGCGAGATCCATCAGAGCCATCTCGATGGCGCAGACACCGCCGGCCTGCCTGGCGTGGTGTCCGAACTGGCGGATCTTCCGGAATATCCTGTCGACTTCGCAGGGGTTCTCGCCCAGGATGCGCGACTTGAGAGCCAGGGCATAGGTCTTGCTCGCGCCGTCACGCACCTCGCCCAGGCCGTGAATGTCCTGGTTGGTATCGAGCCTGATGATCGTCGACGCGCCGATCGTTACGGTGCGCATGTCCGTGATACGCAGTTCGCCGGGACGGGAGGCGGAATTGACGTTGGCCTCTACGCTCATGCCTGCTCCTCGGACCAGTGCTCCGGCGGTTTGACGGGGCCGTGATCCCACACGGTAGGGAAGTAATGGCCGGTCAGGAGTTCACCGGGTTCGACGTCTACCCGTCGTTCCATGATATGCGTCCTGGTCGGTTCGTAACGCGTCCATCCGGGCATGTAGTGCACCGCGATAGCCGGCCGGCCGAATTCGGATGGATTGGGCGGGCTGCCGTGCCACGTAAGGCAGTGGTGAAACATGCACTCGCCCTTCTTGACTTCGCAGGGCACTATTTCGACTTCTTCGTCATCCGGTATGAGGGAAAGATCCGGATCCGGCGTGAAACCGTCTTCGTTCGTCCCGATCGTACCGCCCTTGTGGGGTCCCCAATGGTGACTGCGCGGCACCATGCGCATGCAGCCGTTCTCGATCGTGGCGTCGTCCAGAGCCACCCACGCGCTCACCAGGTCGGCTGGCTGGATGATCGGCCAGTACGGATGGTCCTGGTGCC
>JAPOOT010000114.1 GCA_026713285.1 Gemmatimonadota bacterium
ATGTGATTCGACTGGGACGGCAGAAAGGACAATTTGACCCGGAACACGCGACTGGCCACGGCCTCCCTGATGGCGGCGCTGACCGCGGTGAGCGCCTACGTAATCCTGCCCATCGGCCCGGTGCCGATCACCATGCAGACTTGCTTCGTCCTGCTCTCCGGCGCGGTGCTCGGCAGCCGCTGGGGCGCCGGAAGCCAGATCGTCTACGTTTGTCTCGGCCTGGCGGGCATCCCGGTATTCGCCGGCGGCATGAGCGGCCCCGGAGTCGTGATTTCGCCGACTTTCGGCTACATCGCAGGATTCGTGCTGGCCGCGTTTCTGACCGGAAAGTACCTGGAGCGTTTCTCCAGGAACAGCGTAACGCATCTCGCCGCGGGCATGCTGATCGGGCAGACTGCCATCTGGGGATGCGGCCTGTTGTACCTCCATGCCTATTTCAATCTTTACGCGGGCGTGGAGACCTCGTGGCGCGGCGCCATTGCCGTGGGACTGCTTCCCTTCATCCCCTTCGACCTGGTCAAGCTCGTACTCGCGTTGTCCGTCAGCCGCACGTTGTCAAGGTACACTCCTTGGGAAGCGGCATGAGGTCTTGAGACCGGCGACCGCCCCCTGCGCGAAGCGGCGGCAGACACCTCGCTGTTGACACGACAACGGCGGATCAGTATAGTCTTTACCTTCCGGGATCGCGCGACGGCGCCGGTCTCATCACGTACACAACATCTTCAGGTAATCGCATGAAGGAATGGACACGATCGGTCCGGGTTGCGTGTTCACGCTTTCCGGCCTTATCCGTGCGCGGCCGTATAGCCGCAGTCTCGACATGTCTGCTCGGGTTACTGCTCGGATTCCTGCCGGCCGGTACGCTGACCGGCGCCGTCCCCGTGGTCAATTCCATTGGAAAACCGATGCCGCCGGACGCGGCGCCCCTGGACCGGCAGGTGTTCCGCTACACGCTGGTCGAGCCCCTTACCTTCGACGTCAGCATCAACATTTATGAGGGGCAGGGAGCGCTTACCCTGTTCGAACGCCTGGTAATGCTCGACAAGAACCTGGAGCTGGTCGGCGCGGCGGCTTCCTCGTGGGAGCAGTCGGCGGATGGGCTTCGTTGGACGTTCAAACTCCGTCCCGACGGGAGATGGAGCGATGGACGCGGGGTCACGGCACACGACTACGAATACACCTACAAGCGGTTTCTCGATCCGGCCGTGGCAAGTCCCTACGCCTTCTTCTACTACGAAATCAAGGGCGCCCGTCCGTTCAACCAGGGCAGTGTTACCGACCCATCAACCGTGGGCGTGCGGGCCCTGGACGACCTCACGCTGGAGATCGAAACGGAGAAGCCCTGTCCCTATCTGCCCTTTATTGTGGCTTTCACCGGATCGGGACCGGTCCCCCGTTGGCAGGTGGAAAAACACGGGGTACTTTGGAGCGAAGCCGGGAACCTGGTTTCCAATGCGAGCTACACCCTTTCGGAATGGCAAAAGGGCAGGCAGGCCACGCTGACCCTCAATCCCTACTATACCGGTCCCCACAAGGGGTATCTCGAGAAAATCGTCCAGATATTCACCACGGGACACCCGGGTACCCCGCCGTACGAGAACGACGAGATCGACTATCTCAGGGTCCTGTTGACCGACATCCCGTTTATTGAAAACCATCCGACCCTGAAATTCGAGCTTGCATACTACGCCTTTCCGGAAACCTGGTATCTGTTTTTCAAGACTCGCGAGCCGCCCTTCGACGATGTTCGGGTGCGGCGGGCGATCAGCCACGCCATCGACCGCGAGGCCTTGTGCAACGTCGTACTTCGAAATACGGGCATGCCCGCATACTCCATGTTGCCTCCCAGATTCCCAGGCAGCGCGGATTCGTCCATACAGGCAATCCAGGCTTACGACATCGACCGCGCCAAGGCCCTGATTACCGAAGCGGGCTATCCGGATGGAAAGGGGTTTCCGGTCATCGATTTCTGGATTGGCAAGGCCAATCCCCAGATCAGCTACACCGCGCAGGCCGTACAGGCGATGCTTGGCAATACCCTGGGGATGCGGATGCGGATGAGGGGTTCGGAGGACAAGTTGTACCGGGACAACATGTATAAGTGGAACATTCCCATGGGGCTCGGTGGATTCAACGCGGACTATCCCGATCCGAACAACCTGCTCGGTATGGTATGGCGTTCGCAGCCGAGGGGATTCGGGCGGCAGGACTGGCGCAACGAGGGTTTCGACCGGCTGATCGACGCGGCGGCGGACGAAATGGATCACGACAGGCGCATGAGCATGTACCAGGAAGCGGAAAGGATCCTGGCGGAAGACGCTGGCGGCGCGTTTCTGTACCATAACATGACGGTGGATCTGCGCAAACCCTATCTCAAAGGGCTCGAAGTCAACAAGTTCGGATATACGATGTTCTCCTGGATCGGCATCATGCATACGAAAATGTACATCGCCCGGCATTAGAAACGATTGCTCGGAAGGAGCGCACGCAACTTGATATGCTCAGAAGGAGTGCACGGACCTTGAACGTGGAAGGGATCGTTACCGAAGACATCGTACGACAATACCGGGAAGACGGCGCGGTGTGCATCAGAAAGGCCTTCGATCCGCACTGGGTGTCCGTCGTGGAAGCCGGCGTGTCACGCAACGTGGCAGCGCCCAGCGACTATGCGGGCGTGCTGAAAGCGGGCGAGGAAGACCGGGGCGGGTTCTTCGACGACTACTGCAACTGGCGGCGGATTCCCGAGTACGGCGACTTCGTGTACGGGTCACCCGCGGGGGCCATGACGGCGCGGCTGATGGAATCGGGGAGTTCCGTATTCTATCACGAGCATCTGCTGATCAAGTGGCCCGGCACGCTCAAGCGGACGCCCTGGCACCACGACCAGCCCTATTACCCGGTGAACGGCCGGCAGAACGTATCCCTCTGGATGCCGCTGGACCCGGTTTCGAAAGCGTCCTGCGTACAGTTCATCAGGGGTTCCCACAACTGGGACCGCTGGTTTGTCCCCCGCAAGTTCGCCAGCGAGAGCAATTACGCCCTCGCGGACGCCTCGGCGAAGCCGATGCTCGGAGACCGGCCCTTCGAGGACGTGCCGCCCATCGACGAACACCCGGAAGACTACGATATCCTCGCGTGGGACATGGAACCCGGCGACGTCATCGCCTTCCACATGTGCACGCTGCACGGCGCGGCCGGCAACCAGTCCCTCTCCGATGCGCGGCGCGTCCTTGCCACGCGCTGGCTCGGCGACGACACCCGGTTCACTACCAGGCCGTGGGAGATTTCTCCCAAGGAGACCGGAGGCCTGGCCCCGGGAGATCCCATGGCCTGCGACCAGTTCCCGCTGGTCTGGTCAGCATGAAGAAGGAAACCACATGAACCATCAGTTAAAGACTGAGCAGATCGCGTCTTACAGGGATAACGGCTTTCTGATCATAGAGGAATTCCTGAACGAATCCGAACTGGAGACCTGGCGGTCGGCAGTGGATGAAGCGGTGGCGTTTCGGGACGAGAACCGGCTTCCGGAGGGATCCTACCACCTGGACAGGAAGGTAACGGCAGGGGACGAAGCCGTATTCCGGCAGCGGATCAACCTCTGGATGGACCATGCGGGCGTTCGCACACTGATGCTGGACAGCAGGCTGGGCAGAATGGCGGCCGACCTGGAAGGCGTCGACGGCATCCGGATCTGGCACGACCAGGCCCTGATCAAGCTGCCGTGGGCGAATCCCACCACCTGGCATCAGGACAATACCAAGTGGTCCTTCGTGTCCGACCACTCCATCACCATCTGGGTAGCCCTCGACGAGGTAACCGTCCAGAACGGCTGCATGTTCTTCATGCCCGGTTCCCAGAAGAAACGGCGCGACGATTATCCGGCGGCGGGAAATCACGTGGGCGCCATGTTCGAAGCCTATCCCGATCTCGGCGCGATGGAACCCGTGCCCGTCGTCATGCCGGCGGGGGGCTGTTCCTTTCACAACGGACTGATCGTGCACGCCGCCAATGCGAACATGACGCCCTATCCGCGAAGGGCCTTTACCTGCGCCTACATGCCCGACCACAGCCGTTTCAACGGCATACCCAATGTCCTTCCCAGACGGATCCTGAATACCATTCAAATGGGCGATCCGCTTGAAGATGAAGACCAGAACCCGCTGATCCACTCCTACGACCCGAAACGCGAAGGCCTCTCCGGCCCCGTGTGAGGAGGTACATCGATGAACCGGTTTACCGTCCTGCCGCTATTATGCCTGGTACTTCTCTGCGGAATGATCTCCGGCGTTTCAAAAGCGCAGGATTTCGAATACTGGCCCGGCACCGAATACGATGCTTCGGTACCCACCGCGGAGGAGATCCTGGGCTACCGGATCGGTGACCGGATCACGCCCCACGCGGGCCTGATGAAATACCTTGAAGCGCTCGAGTCGGCGATGCCCGACCAGGTGCGCATCGTCGAATACGCACAGTCCTGGGAAAGGCGCAGGCTCGTGTATGCTTTCGTGGGATCGGCGGAACACATCGGCGCGCTGGCGGACGTCAGCGAGGGTATGGAACGGCTGGCCGACCCGAGAATAACTTCCCGCGCAAGCGCCGACAGCCTGATTGCCTCCCTGCCGGTAATTGTGAATCTCAGCTACAGCGTGCACGGAAACGAGATCTCCCCTTCGGAAGCGGCGCTGCTCACGGCCTACCACCTGCTGGCGGCCCGTAACGACCCTGTCGTCGACCGGATCCTCAAAGAGACGATCGTGATGATCGATCCGGTCCAGAATCCCGATGGGCGGGACCGGTTCGTCCATAATTTCGAGATCGCCGAAGGACTGGAGCCGAATGCCAGTCCGCTTGCGGCCGAGCATAACGAACCCTGGCCCGGGGGGCGGACCAATCATTACTACTTCGACCTGAACCGCGACTGGATTTCGCTGAACCATCCCGAGACCCTGGGGAGAGTGAAGGTTCTGCAGGAATACTTCCCGCCGGTCTTCGTCGACCTCCACGAAATGGGATCCAATGCCACCTATTACTTCGCACCTGAGGCCATTCCCTACAATCCGCACCTGGCCAGGGACCAGCGAGAGAGTCTCCAGCTCTTCGGAAGGAACAACGCGAAGTGGTTCGACCATTACGGATTCTCGTACTTCACGAGGGAAGTGTTCGACGCATTCTATCCGGGTTACGGCGCGAGTTGGCCGTCCTACTACGGCAGCGTGGCCATGACGTATGAACAGGCTTCGGCCCGGGGACTCGTCGTCCGAAGAAGCGACCAGTCGGTCATGCATTTCCGGGACACGGTGCGGCATCACTTCGTCGCGTCCATCGCCACCAGCGAAACGGCGGCGATCAATCGGGAGCAGCTTCTGGCGGACTTCTATGCCTACCGGCAGTCGGCGATTGAAGAAGGCCGCAGCGAAGAGATCAGGTCCTACATCCTGCCGAGAAAGTTGGACGGCAATACCTCGGGGGTGGACAAGCTGGCCTGGCTCATGGCCTATCACGGCGTGGAGGTCCAGCAGGCCGGGTCGGACTTCCGGGCGGGAGGGAAGAACTATCCCGCGGGCAGTTACGTCATATCTCTCGCCCAGCCCGCCAAGCGCCTGATTCGCACGCTTTTGGATACGCATGTACCGATGAGCTCTGACTTTATCGCGGAACAGGAGCGACGCAGGAGCAAGGGCATAGGCGACCAGATATACGACGTGACCGCGTGGTCCTTTCCGCTGATGTACAACGTCGAGACCGTGGCCGTGGACCGCCAGGTCGAGGGAAATCTCACCATGGTAGATCCCGCCCTGGTTCCGCCGGGGGCGATCACGGGAGGCCGTGCTGAAGTAGCCTATCTGGTTCCCTGGGGCACCCAGGCCGCGGGTCGGCTGCTGGCCGCTTCGCTGAGGGCGGGACTCCGCGTATTCAGTACCGACCTGGCGTTCGCGCAGGGGGACCGGCGCTACCCGACCGGCACGCTGATCTTCAAGGTCAAGGACAACCCGCATCACCTGCATGAAACGTTGGCGGAGATCGCCGTCTCATCCGGAGCGGAAGTCATCGCGACCGATACCGGGTGGGTGGATGAAGGGCCCAACTTCGGCAGCAACAACGTCGTCTATATGCGCAAGCCCCGTATCGCCCTGGCGTGGGACCGGCCGACCCGGGCCTACAACGCCGGCGCCACCCGTTTCGTCGTGGAACGCCAGATCGGGTACCCGGTGACGCCCATCCGGACGCGCCAGATTGCCACCGCCGACCTGAGGGACTTCGATGTGCTGTTGCTGCCCGATCCCGGGTTCGGCGCCACTTATGAGGACGTACTCGGCGAACGGGGAACCAGGCGGATAAGGGACTGGGTCCGTTCCGGCGGTACGGTGGTTGGCCTGGGCAGCGGCGCCACGGCCTTCCTCGCAGGTGGTATGGCCGGGCTTCTTTCGACGGCCAGAGAGGACCAGGCCAAAGAGGACGGCGAAGGCGACGGCGATACCGGTGACGGAGATGCTGCCGGCAGGATATTCGGTACGGAAGAAGAATACCTGCGGGCGTTGAAGTCCGATGACTCCGCGCCACCGGCCACGCAGGGCGTCCTCCTCAAGGCCGGACTCGATCCCGACCACTGGCTGGCCGCCGGCAGGGACAGCACCGTGAACGCCCTGGTCAGCGGCAGCTCGATCTTTACTCCGCTCAAGCTGGACGAAGGAAACAACGTGGCCGTCTTTCTGGGTCCCGACGAAGTACTCGCCAGTGGGTTCGCGTGGGAAGGCAGCACGAAACAGTTGGCCTACAAGCCTTTGCTCATGGAAGAACGACACGGCCGCGGCCTGGCCATCGGGTTTACGGCCGATCCGAACTTCAGAGCGTACATGGACGGTCTGAACATCCTGTTCCTCAACGCGATATTTCGAGGCCCGGCCCATGCGGGAGCGGCCGTGACCGAGTAGGCAAGCCGAGTCCCCGAAACGACCTCTGCGAAACCGGCGCACTATCGAAACGGCCGGGAAACAGATCCGCGACCCGGTGGCAGTCTGATAGAACAACTCCCGAAGAAAGGCGGCCTGTGGCATGTCCTCCATTCCCATGCGCAACACCCCGCCGGACCATGGCATCAGGGTGCCATACGAAACCCATTCGACATTTATCGCGGAACTTTTCGTCGCGGCCGGCATGAGACCCGGTGAAGCCGGGTTGATGGCCAGGATCCTTGCCACGGCCGACAAACGCTGTGTGTACAGCCACGGCACACAGCAGGCGCTCGGGTATTTGCCGAAGCTTCGTGACGGCGAGGTGAATCCACGCCCAAACGTCACCGCGGTTCGCGAATCGGACACCGTCGTGGTCCTGGACGGGGACGGCGGCATGGGATACGGACCGTCCCACCGGGGTATGGAAACCGCCATCGAGAAGGCCCTGGCCCATGGCCTGGGCGCGGCTACCACGCGGAACCATTATCATTTCGGCGCGGCAGGGAACTACTCCCGCATGGCCCTGGAGCATGGGTGCGTGGGATGGGCGCTGTCCACCCATCGCGTCGCGCTCGATCCGAACAGCGTGATCATGTCCGCAAGCGGCGGTTCGCCCATGAGCCTGGCCTTTCCGACGCGGAGCCAGCCTCCCCTGGTGCTCGACATGGCCGCGGTTTTCATGGGATACAAGGACGAACTGTTCCAGGAATTCTATGCCCTGTTCGCCAAGAGCCTGGGCCTCGCGGTCGCCTTGCAGGCGCTCGGGGGCATCCTGGCCGGCATCTGGAGACCTGAATTCCAACCACCCCGGACGAAATGGGAATCCAACCAGGGCGCTTTCCTGCTGGCCATGAAGATCGATCACTTCATGGATCTGGACGAGTTTGAGCGATCACTGGACGATTTCGTATCCAAGGCGAGGAACATGAGGCCGTTTCCCGGCATGCCATCGGCGGAACTGCCTGGCGGGATGGAGTGGCGGTGGGAAAAGGAAAACGATGAGACGGGGGTGCCGTTGAGCGACGAACACCGCGTGAGGCTGGAGGAGATCGCGGATACGTTCAACGTAGAGCCGCCCTACGAGTCGTTCGAATCCACGCGGTTCTGATACGGACTGCCATTCCATACAGATTACCGGGGCGTTTTGCCGGCAGGGATCAGGCGGTCGCCGCCTTGAACCAGGTTTCGTGCACGCGCAGCCATTCCAGTCCGTTCGGCATTGCATCATTGCGTCGGAATATCACGGTGCTATGCCTGGACGTGGTTTCTCCGCCTTCTTCCTGCCATTCTTCGTACTCCGCTACAACGAGTTCGTTATCTTCTGCCAGTAAGCGGACGTTCTCGATCCAGATGCGTATACCCGGCCGGCCGGTGTGGGCTTCGTACAGGACCTTCAGCAGGGGTTCCCGCTCCACCTTTCCGCCATGCGGCATGACGATCACAAAGGCTTTGCCGAGCACGGTCCCCATCCGTTCGAACGCTTCGGTGGTCCTGGGGACACGACCGTTGAACCAGGATTCGAAACACCGGTGCAAGGCGTCGATTTCGTTGCGGCAGGATTCGATCAGCTGCATGGTCGATCCATTGCAAGGGCTACCAGGTTCGGGTGGTTAATTCTAGTTATCTTATTGAATTTATTGAAATAAGGTATTATTCGATCGGAGGATTCACCGGCCTACCCTGAAGCCCACCATGGCGTAGACCGCGGTCGTGCTCACGCCCTTGTCCAGGTTGATGTATCTCCCCTCGATCCCCACGAACGCCATACCGAGCGAGGCCCCGATAAAAACGCCCGGCTGCGCGAAATAGGTATTCGTCGTCCTGGTGATGTCTGTCCTGGTATCATCCTCCAGGTTCATCGACTTCTCGGAATCCTGCGCCCGTCCCACTCCGATCATTGCGCGTACCAGAATGGGAGACGATACCAACGTCACGCCCGCGTCCACCCCGTATAACAGCAGGGATTTCTCACCGTCGTCCCCGGTTTTCGCAAGGTGATAGGTCGCTCTCGCCCCGACGTGCACGGTTCTGATTCCGGTCGGCAGGTTTACGAGTACACTGCCGCCCCCGCCTCTCTCGTATTTTTCCACGGCCTGGCCGCCGTGAAAACCGAACTCGGCGCCCTGGGCATGGGTCCGTACCGGAGTGACGGCAGCCATGAGCCACATCAGGCAGGCCGCGCGACGGATCAACTGCAAGAAAGTCATCATTCGTTCCCGGGCAATCTCGAACTGGTCTTCGATGCCGCTTCACGTTCCCGGACGATCCAGCCTGCGCCCTTCACCCCGCGTTACCATCTCGGGAGGATAGCAGGAGCAATGATACCCATGTAATATGGTCCGCGTCCAATACTTTCCGTTTATTCTCTCCCACCGCCACGCCAAGATACGGAATTATGCGTGCAAACCCCAACTGTTATCGTTTGTAATCGCGCATTCGTTTGACCCGGAATTCGAATTCCAGTATCTTGGAACGAAGCGCGATCCCGGCATCGATCTGCCTGAAGAGGCCACGATTACCGTAGCAGTTATCGGAACTCTTCACATTGAATCCAACATCCAATTCAATCATTCCCGCGCTCTCAGCCGGACTTACATCCGGTCTGGGGCTTCTGGTTGCCCAGGTTGCCTTCGGCAGCTTCATTTTCTCGGGAGCCTTGGCGCCCTATGCTTCACAGGGCGTGGGCCTGGTGCTGTTCGGGAACTTCGCGGCGTGTCTGGTCATCGCCCTTCTGGGAGGTTTCCGCGGGGCTATCGCGGGACTGTCGCCCGCGTTGGTCATCGGCATGGCCGTGATCGGCTCCTCCCTGGACGCCGAGGGTCACGCGCTGTTCGCGACCGCATCCGTCGCCCTGATGATCTGTGCGGCGGCCACGGGCGTGTGCTGTCTCGCGGTCGGCCGGTTCGGGCTCGCCAACCTGTTGCGCTTTATACCGTATCCCGTGGCCGGGGGATTCGTGGCCGGAATCGGCGGGGCCGTGTGCCTGGCGGCCCTGTCCCTGATGGGCGCAGACCCGGATTGGCTGGCATTGCCGGTCCTGTTCGAACCCTCCGTTTTATGGAAGTGGGCGCCGGGTGTAGTCTTTGGCGTCTTGCTCTACCTCTCCATGAAGAGATGGCGCAACCCATTGATCCTGCCCGCGGGTGTGTTGCTGGCTGTAGGAGCATATCATTTCGCACTCAACGACCTCGGTATTTCAGGGGAAGAGGCACGGACCGCGGGATTGCTGCTGAAGAGCACGGCGGAAGGCAGCCTGTGGCCGGCGTTAGGGTCTGCCGATCTGTCCCATGTAAGCTGGGCTTCGCTGACCTCGCAAATCCCCAACATGCTGGCGCTGATGCTGGTGGCGTTTATCAGCATCATCATGAATATCGCCGGACTCGAAATGGCGACGAACCAGGAACTGAACTGGGACCAGGAGTTCAGGGTGACGGGATTGGCAAGCGTGCTTGCGGGCCTGGGCGGGGGGACCGTGGCGACGCTTGTCGTTCCCGCGTCGCTTCGAAGCAAGCTGTTCGGTGCGGCAACCCGGATGACCGGGGTGGTCGCAGCGCTCGTCATCGGCGTAGCCCTTGTACTGGGCGACGGCATGCTGGAGGTCGTACCCGCGGCGCTCGTGGGCGGAATCCTGGTCTTCGCCGGCCTGGGCATGCTGGACGAAGGGCTTGTGAGAAGCCGAAGAAGGCTACCGCGGATGGAGTACGGAATTGTTCTGGTGATGTTCGCGGTTGTCACGTCGCTTGGATTGATCGAGGGCGTGGCCGTCGGTATGCTGGCCACGTTGGTTTTCTTCGCCGTGCGGCTCAGCAGGGTAGACCCCATTGAATCAAGATTCACCGCGCAGGAACGAGAGAGCATAAAATCGAGATCCATACCCGACCGGGCTATACTGCGCAATGAAGGTGAGCGTGTACAGGTATACAAGCTGCGTGGTTACATTTTCTTCGGCAGTGCCTACGCGCTCTCCGATGAATTCAAGAACAGGTTGAGCGGCGCTTCGAGACCGGTGTGCATAATGCTGGATTTCGCGGCCGTTTCAGGCCTCGACTTCTCGGCCGTGAACGCCATGGGGAGGTTTCTGCAAGCGGCGAACGCGTCCAGTGTACGTATCGTGCTCAGCGCGATGTCCGAGGGGCTGAAAGACCGGTTCGAACGCAGCCTCCCGGTTTCGGTATATGACGAATTGCTGTGGGAACCCGATGCGGACCGCGGTCTCGAACGTTGCGAGGATATCCTGATCGAAACGTGGAACACCGAGTCCGGAGGGACCGAAGAACGGCGTGGATCGCTGCTGAAACATTCCGCGGAAGCACTGGAACACTACCTGGATCGACAGATCGATTTCGAGGGCCTGACGGAATCACTGCAAAAGTGGCTGAACCCAAACAAGTACGAAGCAGGCGAGGTCCTGACCGGGCCGGGTGCTCCCACGGACCATCTGCAATTAATCCTTTCGGGCCACGCATCCGGTTACGATACCAGGGCGACCCGCCTGTTCCAATGCGGGCCGGGTGACGCGATCTGGCCGAATGGCGCGCCGGGCCAGAAAGCACACCGCGTAGTGGCGGATGTACACTGTCAAACGATGTTGCTTTCGCCCGCGGCCCTTGACCGGCTGGAGCAGAACGAACAGCATCTGGTACATGGCCTTTACCGGTACTTGCTGGCCGGACGACTTCGCAGCGAACGGGAAGCCGGAGCATCGCTTACGGATACTGACAGTAAGATGCAGGGAAAAAGAACCATGAGCGGGTAATGCCGGCTGTCTTCTATACGTCCCAGACCACATGGGTTCAGGAATTCAGTCTCCGGTATGAATACACACGGAGATTCTGACGAATCCGCCGTCGTGCAGCTAGAACCGATAGGCCGTCTCCAGCGGTTGCCCCTCCTCCAAGGCGCGTCGTGATAGGTTTTCTTTTTCGCGCAACTCCCCAATCACGCGAATGACGTCCCCCAACGACACACTTGGAAAGGCCATCACGCCGTTCACGTCCGCGGCGATAACGTCCCCGGGGGCGACTTCGATTCCTCCGCAGATTATTGGCACGTTGGCGGCGACGGGGCGGATCACCGAACCGGGACCATAGAGGCAGATTCCCCCCGCGTAAACCGGCAGGCCGATTTCCTCCATGCCCTCGATATCCCGGCAGCCGCCATCGGTCACCAGGCCCGCCATCCCCTTCTGACGACAGGCCAGCACGATCACGTCTCCGAACATGCTGAGCACCTCGCTGGTGCCACTGGCCGTTACCCAGATCGATCCGGAGTCCGCTTCGTCCACCGGGCGAAAGACGAATGAACGGATGTCGTCTCGCGTGGTCGGGGTGTCGCTCTCCTCGTACTTAGTCGTTACGGCCGGACCGGCGATCGTCCCCCTGGCGGGGATCATCGGTCGTACGCCGCGGGACATGGCCAGCCGCTCCCGGTCATGCCCCAGCCGGATCAGCGCGTCCATGATCAGCGGCGTAGGCGCGTCTCTGAGCGCTCGGTAAATATCATTATTGCCGCCGGTTGCCTGGTTCGCCTGAACCGCGTGCGTTCTGGCGGGATGGGAGGCAAGGCTCGCTGCGGCCGTCGCGGTCATTCCGGATTTCAGGAACCCCCTGCGGGACAGACTTCGATTGAATATCGTCATATTGTGCTCCTGGTATCTGTTGATGAGGATCGAAAACCAGCGTCGTTCCTGTGCATACTTCAACTCGGTTCCACGTTGTGATTAAACTGTTGATACCGTTGAAGACCACGTCTATTATAATTGAACCTGCCGTCGGACCGGGCAGACTACCTGAAGTCTTTCGATCCTGTCCCCTTGTGCATCAAGTGGCCATCCCGAAAAGTGGTGTGCGATGAAATACCTGACCTATTCCGGCAACAACATCATCCATGCGGAACTGCCCGGCGAAGCGTCGGTCTTCTTCCCTCCGCCACCGCTCCCCGGTATACCAAACAAGGATATACCGAACCGGGTCAGGGCGGCCTTCGAATCCCCCCTGGACATGCCGCCCCTGGCGGAACTGGTCGACGTGAAGAGCAGGATCCTCATCGCTTTCGACGACAATTGCCAGCCCTTTCCAGCTACCGCGCCGCCCGATATTCGACAGCTCGCCATCGAGACCCTGCTGGACATGCTCGACAGCTACGGGGTCAAGCAGGAAAACATCGAGCTCATGTGCGCGGTCGCGCTGCATCGCAAGATGAAGGACTACGAATTGGCCGCCATGCTCGGCAAGCGCATCATGAAAACCTTCCACCCCCATCAACTGGTCAATTTCGACGCCGAGGACCCCGACGACATCGTCGTGCTGGGTACGACCGAAGAGGGAGAACCGGTGGAGACCAGCCGCAAGGTCATCGAAAGCGACCTGGTGATCTACGTGGACTCCATTCAGATCCCCCTGAACGG
>JAPOOT010000176.1 GCA_026713285.1 Gemmatimonadota bacterium
ATAATGAGGTAATGCATTGTGTTCTCCCGTTTATGGAAACACTAGACTAATAAGGAATGACGAATACGTAACTTGCCTATATCGCCTCCTTTCCCGCGTAATGGATTTCGGTTGACTTGAATAACAAGGTTCAAGACCGCTGATTACGGACTTCACGCTTCACGGCCGCTCGGATTCAGGGCCGTTTCAAGGTTCTTTCGTCTTAAATATGAATAGATTGAGTATCGGGAAGCGGCAGGCTACCACGTCCATATTCAGATGCAAACGGACACCGCACCCGGCTGCAAACGGACACCGCACCCGGTTGTAATCGGACACCGCGCCCGGCTGCAAACGGACACCGCGCCCGGCTGCAATCAGGCACCATGCTCTGATCTGTGCTGGGGGTATAAATCGGATACGTCAGGCAGGATCGGTTACGTCAGGTGTGGGAAAAACGAGGGTGTTGGAGCGACCGCAGGTCGAAGTCGTCCCGCCCCGTCATTTCTTGCCGCCAGGGTGAATTGCCTTGAGTCCACCCCACGCGCGGCATATATTGACGGGACTGTTGAGACGCAGAAGAAACGGAAATTTTCCTAAGGTACAGCGAGGCTCGACTTGCGCAGAATCGGCATATTCGGCTGGGGCATCGTGGCGCCCCGCTCGCCCAACATGAAAGCCTTCGCCCGCAACCTGGAGCAGTCGGAAAGCTGGCTGGCGCCATTCGACGGGTTCGGCCCAAACAACTTCCTGGTCGGCGAACCCGATTTCGATTTCCGGGACTACAGGGAATGGATCGACGCCCGGTTTCCGTCGAACCGTTACACCCGCCTCGTCGAGAAGATGGATCCCACCACCCTGCACGCGATCGGGGCCTTCATCCAGGCGCTGGACCAGAATCCGGGACTGGAGCAGGAACTCCAGACGCTGGGAACCTCCGCCCACGCATACATCGGTACCGGCGTGGGCAATATCCCCACGATCAGCCGGATCAGCATGGATCTGTACCGGGCCCAGCGGGCATGGGACCGGTTCTGGGGTTCGGCCGAACGGAATGCCCGGCTTCGGGCGTACCTTACCCGGCACGACGACAACGACTTGGACGAAGCCATGCCGCCGCACCCGGAAACCGCGCCTTCCGCGTCGCGTGACCAGGCCGAAGAAGCCTGGAACGCCTACTGGACGTCTCAGTCGGAGGAACTGAGGTCGTACCTGGAGACCCTGGCCGGCATCGAGGGAATGAATGTAGAGGGGACCGTCGAGTCCGGCAAGCTGAAGCTCATCCGCGAGAAGCAGCGCCGCAAGCAACAGCTCCAGGATGACTGGGGCGCGCCCGATCCGCCATGGGAATGCGTATCGGCCGACCTGATCTGGAACATCCACAACACGCCCGCGTCGCAGGTCACCATGATGGGGCAGATTCACGGGCTGTCGCTCGCGCCTGTGGCCGCCTGCTCCACCTTCGGCGTGTGCCTCAAGCTCGGGATGGACGCCATACAGCGTGGAGAGGCGAAAGCCGTGGTCGTTGGCGCCACGGATCCGCCACCCACGTCCCTGCTTGTGGGCGCCTTCTACCGGGCGCGCGTGTCCGCCGCGGACGGCGCCGTGTCCAAGCCGTTGACCGGGCTGCGCGGTACCCACGTGTCCGGCGGATCCGTGCTCTGGATCATCGGTGATTACGAATACATGACCGAAAAAGGGTTCAGGCCGATCGGGATGGAACCCCTGGCCGTGGGCGTCAGTTCCGACGCCGACCATATCATCACGCCGTCCAAGGAAGGTCCGCAGATGGCGGTCGGCCAGGCCATCGAGGACGCCCGCGTCTCTCCCGAAGACATCGCCTCGTGGGACCTGCACGCCACGGCGACGCCCGGCGATTTCCTGGAGATGGAGAACCTGCTCGAAATGGTGCCCGGTTCCGTGACGGTCACCGCCCGGAAAGGCACCTTCGGCCACGGAATGAGCGCCGGAGGAGGGTGGGAACTGACGGCGCAATACCTCGG
>JAPOOT010000506.1 GCA_026713285.1 Gemmatimonadota bacterium
GACCGGTTGGCCGGCTACCATGGAGAGCGCGGTGCGCAGCGGTTACCAGGGCGCCGAAGCACTGCTGCGGACCCAGGGCGTGCGGACGCGGATCCTGAAATCCGAATTGCCTGCGGAGGGTCTGATGAAGTGGTTAGCGGGACTAGGGAGTTTTAGTTAATCCGGATCCGCCTCATTCCGGTTTGGTTGCGCACCTTCCAAAGGCGCGCAACGCCCAGTACCTGACGCGGCTCTGCCTGAACACGGTGAAGGACGGGTAGGTGTGCTCGAGCTCGAAGACGTATTCTTCCATCACCAGGTACTTATACTCCCTGCCGAACATTTTCCGCCGGGCGTCGCCATCGTACCGGATCACCGAACCAGGATAGAAGTACGTGCCGGTGTGTCGCGGCCTGTTGCGAAGTGTTCCATGCTGCTGGTCGTAAAGGAAAATCTTGTCCTCGGTGACGGCCATGCCGAAGAAACGACCGCTAAGTCCGGGCGGGGCCGGTGTGAGCGCTTCGAGATGAAGCGTCTGGCCGAGATCGGGGGAAGAGATGATCTCGCGGGAGAACCAGCCTGGCGTGAGGTAGAAATGATTTCCCTTGATGGCCTGCGCGTTGGGAGCATAGAACCAGGATGACGTGGAGTCGACGTCGAACTCGGTCCATGTTTCCCCGTGGTTGGTGGATTTCCACGCGCGGCGGGTGGAAGTATTGAGAAACCTGGATTTTCGGGTAAGGGCATGAAAAATCCCCGTGCCGTGGGTCGTTCAGAAGTAGCACGGGGACGCTAAAAAGTCCGCGGGGTGCGGGTCCGCCAAGGGACGCGAGGGTATTCTGATTCAGTTGTTGCCGCTCATGCCTTCCGCATGAACTGGATGATTGTAAGATACAGGTGTCTGCAGCGTTCTACAGCGCGTTGTGGTACCTGATGCGCCAGGGCCGGCAGAATCAGCCGCCGATGTTGTGACTATACCCACTTTGGTTCCGCGGGTTCCACAATACGGCGGTTCGGTAAGGATTCTCGCCGATCACGGGAATCACGAACCAGCCACGGCATTGTGGTTCACGATAACTTTCCCAACGAGGAATCACGTATTAGAGCGGACTATGTTCGGCATAGGTATAGGGCCCGTAGTTCTACGCGGCGGTGACTGTGCCTGCTTCGTCGATCAGGCTCCTGGTGCTGCCCAGGTGATCGGCCAGGTAGTAGCTTGCGCTCTCTCCCGCTATCCGGGCGATCCGCCTGCTGCCCGCGTACACGTACCTGGCCGAGAGCGCCTGACCAGTGTATTCGGCCAGGACGGCGCCATCGGCGCCTCTCAGGTAGTAGGTGGTGATTCCTTCGACCGTCTTCTTCACACGCCTTCTGTCCGGATCCATGGTATAGGCGGCTGTGCCATGCCCTGTCAGGAGCCCCCGGTAGTCGTAGGTCAGGGCGCTATCTGCCATGCCCGTCACCCAACCGTTCCGGTTGTGGGCGGTCCGGATGAGCAGCCCACCGCCGTATACGATCGACACGCGGTTCGGGGTGGAGGCGCCCAGATATGCGTAGAGGGTGTAGTTGCTGTTGGTCCGCATATGGCGGAGATTGCCGTTGCGATCGTATCGGTAGTACCGTGTTTGCCTGCCCCCTTGCAGGCTGAAGCCGGTGAGGCGGTGCAGTCTGTCGTAGAAATAGCCCGCGGCCCTGAAGGCTTCCGATGCGGCGCGGCGGTATCGCTGCGAGGTTACGTTTCCCGCGCCGTCGTAGCGCTGGTTTACGGTGAACCTGCCGGGATAGTCGATTCCGGTGACCCATTCGCGGGGGTTGTAGGTGTAGGAGCCGGTTACGATGCCATCACCGACAACGTGGGTACCCAGGTTGCCCGCGGCGGTGTGGGTGTAGGCGGCAAGGGTATTGCCAACGTCATCCCACACGCGGGCCAGGCGCCCGGCGCCGTCGTAGGCGAAGCGCGCCTGCGATCCGTCGGGGTATATCAGGCGGGTTGCGCGGCCGGCCAGGTCGTGGATGGTTTCGACTGTTTTTGCGCCGGTCAGGCCGTCGATGCTCACGCGCTTGACGCGCACGTTTCCGAGATGGTCGTAGGCATATTCATGGATGACCTCGGCCTTCGCGTCGGAATCGGTGTTCTCTTCGGCTTTCGAAAGCCTTCCCTGGGCGTAGTTGGGACCGCTTGCGATACCGCCTGCATCATAGTACATGCGGCTTCGCCAGGAGACGCTATCGCGTTCGAAGGGGTAGGTGCGTTCCGGATCGAGATCGGCAAACGCGGCCGTTGCCTCGCCCACGCGCGTTACGCGCCCGAAGTCGTCGTAGACGGTGAAGGTGATTTTTCCAATGGCCTCCTGGCGCGCGTCCCGGGAGAAGCGCAATCTGCCGAGGTCGTCGTACTTGTACAGGGTAGCGGCGTCGGCATCGGGGTGACGCCTGCTGGTCATGCGCCCCAGGGTGTCGTAGGCGTAGCGCGAGGTGCCTCCGCCCGGCATGGTGGTCGAGACGAGTCGGTCCAGGGCGTCGTGGGCGAAGGACGTCTTGTTGTTGCCGGTAGCGGAATTCGTACCCGCCGAGTCGGCTATGGCATGGACCATGCGTCCGTAGGGGTCATGTACGCTGGCGGTCCTGATGCCCTTTTCGTCGTCTACGGTCCGGAATGTGCGTCCAAGGCCTGATTTGGATCCCCAGAAGCCGTAGCGGGTGTCGACGGCCGTGTTTTCGTCGTGGCCGGGCGGTATGACGCGGGATTCGCGCAGCAGGGGATTGCTGTCGTAGGCGGTCTGGGTGATGCGTTCCGCCGCGTCTGCGCGGGCCAGGGCGCCGTAGGTATGCGACGGCGGCAGGTAGCTGGGGCCGAGCAGGCTGTCGGGTTTACTGACCCGGTTGTACCTCGTCTGGGTGACGATGTCGCTCGCGCCGGCGCCGGCCCTCGTCTGTATCCGGCGGGCGAGGCCGTCGTAGTAGACGGTAGCCACCTCGGCGCGGGCTACGTAGAGGTCCGCGAGGTAGGCGCTTCCGCTTACGCCGCCGGCCCTGAACGCGGGCGTCCAGTTCGCCGGGACGGTGACGGAGGCATCGGATCCCTTGAACCGGGTGTCCCGGTGTCCGTACACCCAGGCGTTCACGGCGCCGGTGGGCAGGAGTTCCATCTCCACGCGCGCCCAGGGCCATGACCTGACGTAACCCGGCACCATGGCGGTTGAGGCGGTACTGCCGTCGATGCTGCTTTCCAGCTTTACGCTGCCGCTGTCGTAGACCATGCGCACGTAGTCGTCCCCGTCGACAAAAGACATGATGACGGTCTCGCCGGTGGAGGATGACGCGGGATAGAAGTCGGCCCGTGCGGTCACGTGCCCGGATACCCCGCCCGTCTCCAGGATGGAGGAGGGTCCGAGCTTCACGGACCGTCGCCCTTCGGTATTCACGTTATAGGATATGTCGCCGGTGCCGGTGACCCGGTTGCCGCCGGCCAGGGGATCGAGCATGGCGCGGAAATCCGCGCCTTCACTGGCCTGGAAGCCGGTGGTAAGCCGAACGCGGACGCTGGCGCGAAGGTGCACGCTCTGACCCGAGGCGACGACGTAGGGATCGCCCGTGGCCATGCTGACCCCTTCTTCGAGGCTGATCCCGGTGCTGCGGGTTATGATGCGGTGGCCGTCCCTGGACAGATCCTTGTGACCGTCCCTTGATGGATAGGCGATGTCGGTCTGCCTGTTGGGATGGTTTACGTTGTATACACTGAATCCGGAGGCGGTACGCGAGAAGTCGTGATCGCGCTGGCCCATTAGGCGTCCGGCTCCGTCGATGGTCTGCACGACCCTTCGCAGGCCGTCCCTTAAGAACCTCGTGGTGTGTCCGCTCGGATCGGTAAGCGCGGTGGCGTCCAGGGTGACGGGATCCCAGGTGGTCATGGCGGCTGGCTGGGCATCTTGAGGCCAGGCGCGCAGGGTGTCGAAGGACGCGCTTGCCGATGACGCTCCGTTGGAGAGTTTCACCTGGTTTATGTTGCCGCCCGAGCGCATGGCATAGGTGCCGGACGCGGGATACCGCACGCCGTCCACGTGGGCCCACCAGGTAGAGCCGCCCCACTGTATCTTCAGGTGATACCACTGGTTGGCGGCGTAGGAAGCGCCGGTCGCTGCCAGGGTGGTCCCGCTAAGCGCCTTGAGCGCGCCGTCTGAGTCAAGGACCCACCTTATCCGGTCGGTTCCGGTCCCGCTGCCCCCGGCGAGCGCTATGGCAGTCTGCTCGTTTTCAGATCCCGCCATGACGTCGATCTCGAAGATCCCGCTCGTGTTGGCAGGGATATTCCTCCGCGCCACGGCGTTGTTCACGACGAGCGCGCCGTCGTCAAGGACAGGAGTGCCTGTTCCAGTCCTGCGCCAGTTACCGGATGCGTTTTCATCCAGGTCGTCCCAGTCGGCGTAGTCGTCGAAGACCACGGCCGCGGTCGTGGCCGCCGCCGCGCCGGTGAAGGAGGCCACAGGCCGCATCTTTCCATAGCCCATGATGGTGGACGTAACGGTGCCATGGGCATCCCTGGATTCGGGACGTGGGGGCTTACCGGTACGATACCTTGACCCTCTTTCGTTCTTCCGTTATATTTTGAGTAATATTCGTTCCAGTACGTATTCGCTCCGATTCCCGGTAGAAGGATTTACCCGAAAGAAGGATCCATATGCCCGCAAACCTGCTTGCGTGCC
>JAPOOT010000079.1 GCA_026713285.1 Gemmatimonadota bacterium
GATTGCGCAGGGCGCGGCCGAACTGGTAATTGGCGCGGTTTACCCATCCTTCGAGCGTTCCGGCCATTCGATCTTCCGCTAGACTCGATTTCAAGTCATATCCCGCACACAAAGTCCAGCCTACCCTTCATACATCATATTATCCCTAATCGAAACGGCGTCAACCGGTCTTTCCCGGGGTCCATAGTGTCCAGGTTCTGTAGTCTGCGATTTGATCAATAACACAAAACCCCGGCCGGAACCGGGGTTTTGCGCAAATAAAAAAGAAAAAGTGCGAAGAATCAGGAAGACCGGTTAACAAATGCCGACTCGAAGCACTAAGCTAACCGCGAGCCGTTTCCCAATTCCTCGTACGTAAGTAACACCATCGCCATCGCGGCGCCAAGGATCAATCCAGGCCAGAAAGTTGTGGACTTTCTTCCTCGTAAGACGAACGGGCGTCCGGGTCATCCAAATAACAGAATGGTTGACATCCCCTGTGGGTCCATTTATTTTGTAAGTTCCCACTGTATCGATCACAATCTGATGAAAAGTATGTTTTCTCGACCAGTAAAGCCGGGTTGTCAACGACGGTCAGACAGGAGAAACCGATGAGTTCAGAAAGATTCGACTTTGCCATTGCCATAGGCGGCGCCGCCGGCCAGGGAATCGCCACGCCGGGTAATGTGCTCGCCCGGATTTTCATCCGGCGCGGACTGCATCTCAACGCCTACAATGCCTACCAGTCGATCATCCGGGGCGGTCATATCTTCCTGACGGTAAGGATCAGCGATCAACCGGTTCACAACCATGGCGACAAGCTCGACCTGCTGGTCTGTCTGAACCAGGATACGATGGACCGGCACCTTGGGCTCATGGGTCCCGGCACGCGGGTCATATACAATGGCGACACCATTACGCCGGGGAGCCCGGGAGAAGGCGTGCACCTCTGTCCGCTTCCCATCGGCGAATTGACCGACAACAACCGCAACAAGCTGGTGCAGAACACCGTGGCCCTCGGAACGATCCTGAACCTCCTCGACATGGACTTTCAGATCCTGGAAGACATCCTCACCATGCAGTTCCGTCGCAAGGGCCAGGACGTGATTGACGAGAACGTCGGCGTGGCGCGGGCGGGGTACGACTACGCCGCGGCGCATTTCGAGCCCTTTACGCAACCGGTGCCCAACGGCGGCAAGCCCCTTGCGGTATGGACGGGCAACGACGCGCTGGCCATGGGCGGCGCGGCGGCGGGCGTCAAGTTCTACTGCGCCTACCCCATGAGTCCATCCACGGGAGTCCTCCACTGGATGGCGCAGAACGCGCGGGACCTGGGAATCATGGTGCGGCAGGTCGAAGACGAGATCGGCGTGGCCAACATGGCCATCGGCGCGGCTCACGTGGGCTGCCGGTCCATGTGCGCGACCTCGGGCGGCGGATTCGCCCTCATGACCGAGGCGGTGGGCAGCGCGGCGATGTTGGAAATACCGGTCGTCTTCATCGACGTGCAGCGCGCCGGACCGTCCACGGGCGTGCCCACCAAGACGGAGCAGGGCGACCTCTGGCAGATTCTGGGCGCGAGCCAGGGGGATTTCGAGCGCTTCATCGTGGCGCCGACCGATGCGCTTGACGCCTTCAATACGATGCCCGAACTGTTTAACCTGGTGGACCACTTCCAGTGCCCGGGCATCGTGATCTCGGATCTGCTGATCTCCGAAGGCACCTTCAGCGTCGACCCCGACGCCATCGACATGCAGCCTGAAATTGACCGGGGCGACCTGATCACCGAATCCAGGAACGGCGTGAGCGACATACCAACGGGATCGCAGGAGGCCAACGGGCACGGTCTCATCGGCGCGCCGAGCAACGGTTACCTGCGGTACGAAAACACCGATAGCGGCATTTCTCCCCGTGCGCTCCCGGGCGTGGAGGGATATGCCCACGTTGTGGCCACGGACGAGCACGATGAAGACGGTGTCCTGGTCAGCGATGAGTTCACCAACCCCCATAAGCGACGCAAGATGGTGGAGAAACGGGCCCGGAAGTTCATGGACGTCGCCAGCCGGATCGAACCGCCCGTGCTTTCAGGCGCCGACGCCGACGACGCCGAAATCACGCTGATCGGCTGGGGTTCGACCCGCGGCGTGATCAGGGAAGCGGTGGAGATCCTCAACCGTGACGGCATCGCCGTAAACCAACTGCCGGTCAAGTGGATCGTCCCGCTTCATGCGGAGGCCATTGCCGAAGTGTTTGCCAACGCAAAGCGTACGGTGATTGTGGAAAACAACCATTCCGGCCAGTTCCATCGCTATCTGCGCGGCGAGACCGGGTTGACGGCCGACGGGCACATCCGGAAGTACGACGGCGAACCGTTCATGCCTCATCATATCGTGGACGGCGTCAAGGAACTGCTGGCCGGCAAGACGGACATTTTCGTGCCCTATCAGGAAGTCATCGTCTAAGGAGTTCCCAACATGTCAGTGGAAACTGTACCACGCGAAGCAGTGGAAGAAAAACCGGCGACACCGTTGAAGGCGAAGGACTTCAAGGGCAAGGTGGATCCGGACTGGTGTCCCGGTTGCGGCGATTTCGGCGTGCTGAGCAGTCTGCAGCGGGCCTGCGTAAACCTCGGACTCCGGCCCCACGAGATTCTCACGATCAGCGGGATCGGCTGTTCCTCCAATTTCCCGGGTTTCTTCAACTCGTACGGAATGCATACGCTGCACGGCCGTGCCCTGGCCGTGGCCACGGGAGCACAGATGGCGAACCACGAGCTTACCGTGTTCGTCACGGGCGGAGACGGCGACGGCTACGGGATTGGCGGAAACCACTTCACCCATACGGCGCGGCGCAATGTCGACCTGACCTACATCGTCATGGACAACCAGATCTACGGTTTGACTACCGGCCAGGTCTCGCCAACCAGCAGTATCGAAATGAAGACCAAGAGCACGCCCTTCGGCAGCGTGGAATCTCCGATCAATCCCATCACGGCGGCCATCATGAACGGCGCGACCTTCGTGGCACGGGCCTTCAGCGGCGACGCCCGCCACCTGACCGGTCTGATCGAACAGGCCGTCCGGCACAGGGGCTTTGCGCTGATCGACGTATTCAGCCCCTGCGTTACCTTCAACAAGGACAACGACTACCCCTTCTTCAAGCAGCGTGTCAAGAAGCTGGAGGACGAAGGCCACGATCCCAGTGACTGGAAGACGGCCTGCGAGAAGGCCATGATCTGGGGGGACGAGATTTACACCGGCCTGTTCTTTCAAAAGCCGGATACGCCCACGCTGGGGGACCGGGAGCCTGTACTGGACGAGGGCGGCTCCATGGCAGGGCGGGAACTGGGGATCACCCCGGGTCAGTCCGATCGGATCATCAAGCGCATGATGTAGTTGGTAGAGCGACGAAGCGTGGGCAATCCCGCGCGTTTCGCATGACGCGTTTCAGATGAAGGGGATTTCCTGCAGATCCCGGTGCGCGGCGCGGTAGAGGGGAGCCGGAGGGGCATTATCTTCCTCGCGCGCTCCGCCGGTGGCTTCGATCATCTTCAGCGACCGGACCTTGTCGCTGAAACTCCGGGTTTCCAGCCTTTCGCCAAGCCCCTGTTCATACACGCTCTGAAGTTCCGCCATGGTGAATTCACCGGGAAGCAGCAGCAGTGCGATATTGGTGTAATTCAGCTTGGCCGCGATCCTGTTCGTGCACACCTTCAGAATCTCATTGTGATCGTACGCCAGCGACGGGGTATCGTTGACGTAGAACCAATCCCCGTTGCGATACTTGTCCACGGGTACAAAGGACTCGTCCGGGCTGTTGGGAAACCCCATATAGGCTGTCGAAATCGTACGCCTCTTGGGATCGCGATCGATGGCGGAGAAGGTATAAACCTGCTCGAAGTAGGCGCTGTCCCGCCCCGTTGCCTCGCGGTAGGCGCGGTGGACAGCCGCCTCCAGGTCTTCGGTCTCAAGCACCAGCGTTCCCGGCAGTGAATATCGGCCCACGAAGGGTTCGATCTTCAACTCGACCAGGTAGACCAGCAATTTGCCATCAAGAAACCGGAAGATGCCCAGGTCCGTGGCCGCGTATGGTTTGGTAGGTATCATCGCAAGCTCATGTTTGCATCGTTTTGACGGGTGTGGCAAGAAAAAAATGGGCGGACGCATGCGAGGTCAGGAGCCGGTTTTCGTCCAGGAATAGGGAGCCGTCTCACATTCTATGGACGTGGATATCCTGACAGCAGTCGCGCAACTCGTGGCCGGCGCGCTGATCGGCGCCTGCATCGGCATGACCGGCATCGGCGGCGGAGTACTCATTCTGCCCGTTCTTACCCTTGGATTCGGCCTGCCTTCCACGGTGGCCGTGGGCACGGCCCACCTCTATTCCTGCCTCTGCAAGCTTCCGGCCGTCTTCTTCCATTTCAGGCAGGGAACCATCCGTTTCCGCACTTCCGCCTACTTCCTGGTAGGCGCAGTGCCGGCGACCATAGCCGTGGCCGTCTGGATCACGGGATACGCCGGCGCCATGGACCGGTCCGACCCGGCCTGGCTCGAATTACAGACGAATCTTCGCCAGTTCATCGCGGCGGTAGTCATTCTTTCCGGCCTGCTGATCCTCTGGCACATGTTCATGCGACCGGGATCCCGCACGGCGCCTGGTCAGCGGATCGCCCCCCGGGTCACGGGCGCGAAGGTATTCCTCGTGGCGGTGCTCGGCGCCGTCATCGGCGGACTGATCGCGTCCACCTCGGTTGGAAGCGGCATTCTCATCGTACCGCTCATGATCATCATTTTCCACCTGACCGCGGTGGACACGGTGGGCTCATCCATTTTCATCGCGCTGACGCTGACCCTCACGAGTTCGATCATTTACGCCGGCAGCAGCCAGCTGGACCTCGCCATCGCCGTGACCATGGCGGCAGGATCCCTGGTGGGCGTTCCGCTGGGCGTCCGGATGTCCCGGAAGATCCCCGAGCGGTACCTGCAGATAACCATCACGGGGCTCGTGCTGGCGGCGGGAGCGATTATGCTGTTCGGGGGATGACGAGCGGGGATCAGGGCGAGGCGAATATCTCGTTCAGCAGGCCGCTCAGCCGGATGCCGGCCTGCAGCAGCCTCATTTTTAAGCCATCGTCGTGCTTGAAGATGTAGGCGTATCCCAGATAGGGCGTTTTGGCGGAACGGGATCCGCCGTAATCGTACACGGACGGGAGCATGCTCCTCGACTCCCGCATCCAGTCCGTTACGGTGGACCGGCGCCATGCGTTGATCTCACCGGGCTGCGCATGCCCGAAGAATCGGACCCATTCGGTGAAGCTAAGCCGCTGGTTCTCGACGAGGTGTTCGTCCCAGACTGTGTGGAGGTTGGTGCTCTCGCCGAACCATCGGACCCGGATATCGTTGCCGCCGCGGTCGCTGCCGTATCCGGCGTGGAGCGGCTGGTGGATGTCGGCCACCAGGTGGACCAGGAATCTCAACGCGTCCACCCGTTCCTTCCTTCCCGCATCGCGGTCCCTCAAGACCCGTTCGAACCGTTCGATGGCCTCGACCACGTCGCCCCGCGGGTTTCTGCGCGTCTCCTCGAGCGTCTGGCCGGGCGGCACGTTGATGTAGTGCCACGGCGAGGCGTGGCGCCAGGCGGGATCGGACTTGATCTCATCGGCCCAGGTACTGATCTGAGCCAGCGAGGCGCGGCCGACGAGTTCGGTGATGCCCCTGCGGGCCGCGTCCGTCAGGTGGTTTTCGGCGATCTGCCCCACGATGCGGTGACCGTTCGGCCCCCATGCCGCAACCGGCAGGGACCCGCATAACAGGACGATCGACGCCAAAAGAATTCGTATAGTGCGCATGAGCGGTTCTCCGTCGGTCTTTCAGGGGACGTAGGACGATCCCGGATCCATGGGTGGCGGCGGCCAGTGCAGTCCCCGCTGGCCGGACAGGCCCCGGTTGGGCGGCAGCGTGTATTCGCGGTCCGGCAGGCCGGTCAGTTGTCCGTCCCGGAACCACGCCGGATCCAGGTCGGCCATCTCATCCACCAGCCGCTTCGTAAGCCGGCGCAGGATTGCGGCGTGGTCGGGAGACTCCGAAAGATCGCGGCATTCGTCCGGGTCTTCCTCGAGGTCGAACATCTGTGTACGGTTGCCCACCGGGTAATAGATCAGCTTGTACCGCCCGTCATGCATCATGCGGGTTGCCTGGGTGTTTTCGCCGCACTCTCCGTACAGGTATTCCCGTTGTTCTTCGCCCGCCATGGAGAGGCCATCGACCGTATCCGGGACGTCGAGCCCCGCGAGGTCCAGCAGCGTGGGCATTACGTCCTGCCAGCCTACGAGCCTGCCGTCCGCGCGGTTGTGTCCGACCCGGTCGTCGCCGGCCGGGCCCACGAGAATCATGGGCACGTTGGCGGATTGCTCGTAGTAAAGCCGCTTCGCCCACAGTCCGTGGACGCCCAGCATGTCGCCGTGGTCGGCCGTGAAGAGCACGATCGTGTCGTCGATCAGGCCTTCCTCCCGCAACGTGCCGATCACCACGCGCAGCTGGTGGTCTATATGGGTGCACAGGGCGTAGAATGCGCGTCTTGCCCAGGCGACCTGGGCATCACTCATGCCCCCGAATCTTCCCTGGACCGCCTTCAGCGCATAAGGCAGGCTGTCGGGGTCCCGGGCCCAGTCGCCGCAGTACGGCGCGCCGGGGTCCTCGCCGGTGTAGAGGTCCAGGTAGCACTGCAGCGGAGTCAGCGGGGGATGGGGATGGCAGTAGGACAGGTACCAGAAACCCGGCCGGGTGGGATCGCGCCGGCGTATCATACGGGCCATCTGGCGCGTGGTCCAGTTGGTCACGTGCATGGCCTCGGGCAAGTGCCAGGGACGTTGGCCGTACTCGTTGTTGCTCATGCCGTGCGTGAATCCCTCCCCGGCGTATCCGCTTTCCCCGAGAAAGGTCTCGTAATCGTCCAGGGCGCCGATATTCGGACGGCCTTCTTCCGCCAGGACCACGTCGTCGAACCCGATCCGGTCCCGCTGCGGGTACACGTGCAGCTTGCCCACCGCGTAGGCCTGGTAGCCGTTGTCCCGAAAGGTCTGTGCAAGGGTCGGGACCCGCGGCATGGGTTCATCGACCTTGAACTCCCGGTCGCCGTGCGTGGCCGTGGTCGTGCCGGTCATGAGCGTCCTTCGCGCGGGAATGCACACCGGACATTCGCTGTAGGCCCGGGTATACCGGACCCCGCTGCGCGCGAGGGTATCCAGGGTCGGGGTCAGGACCACCGGATGGCCCGCGTGGCCGAAAAGCCCGCCCGGCCAGTGATCGGTGCAGACGAGTAGGACGTGGGGACGGGAAGGCATGGTTCTCCCGGGTGAAGCGTACATCGAGTTGATCCCGCGAATGACCTTCCCAATATACAACATGCGTTGCCGGGTGTCCACCGATACCGGCGATTACCGATCGCTCATTTCCCTTGACAAATCTAACTATATTCTTATATTCGTTTATGAAGATATAATCCTTCCGTTCAGCATGGGAGCCAGAGATTTGGACAACGATCTTGCCGTATTCAAGGCCTGTTCGGACGCCACGCGCCTCCGCATCCTGTTCCTGCTGACCGAGCGGGAACTGTGCGTGTGCGAAATCATGGCCGTTCTGGATATGCCCCAGGGCAAAATCTCCCGGCACCTGGCCGTGCTGAAGCAGTCCGGTCTGCTCACGGGCCGCCGCGACGGAGTCTGGATCTACTACGCGCTGGCCAGAAACTCCTCCATCGCCCTGAAATACGTGACCGTTTACCTGGTCTCGGCCCGGCAGGTACACGAGCGGATCCTGGCGGACCTGGACCGGTTGCGCGGACTGGCCAGCGAGGGCAAAATCTGCGTGCCCCAGCCCTCCCTGGCCCAACTCCAGGCAGATGACCGGGAAGATCCGGCTTTTTTCGACCGGCCCATGCTTTCGCGGGAGGAGCGTTGAGACCGCCCAATCACGATACCTGTACCACCTTGTACCCGGCCCTCCATCGCTATCTCAAAGCGCGCCTGGCGGAATCCGGCCTGATCTCGACAGAACGAAGGAAAGCGCTGGAATCCGTTTCTGCGTATGCCTCGGCGAAGGTCGGAAGCGGTGAACCGGCCCGGCTCACTTTTATCTGTACCCACAACGCCCGCAGGAGTCAGATTGCGCAGATCTGGGCACAGACCACGGCGCGCTTTCTCGGCGTACCGGGGATATCCGCCTACTCGGGCGGCACCGAAGTCTCCGCTTTCGATCCCAGGGCCGTATCGGCGCTGGTCCGGGCGGGTTTTCGGATCGAACGAAGCTCGACGGGAGATAACCCGGTCTACCTCGTCCATTCCGGGGCCGAACTTCCCCCGGTGCGCGCGTTCTCCAAGAATTTTCTGGATCCGGCGAACCCCCGGGACCATTTCTGCGCGGTCCTGACCTGTTCGGACGCGGACCGCATCTGTCCCGCGGTATACGGCGCCGACAAGCGCATACTCGTTCCCTACAAGGATCCGAGGTCCTCCGACGGAACGGACCGGGAGACTGACACATACGACGAACGATGCCGGGAGATCAGCCGGGAGATGGGTTGGCTGTTCGAGCGGGTCGGGATCGCATGACGCCTATATCGTTCATCATGACGCCTATACGGTTCATCGCACATGACAGGCATAGGTCCTCTTAGGAAATCAACCAGAGAGTAAAAATGGAATCCACGACGAAACGACTATCGTTGCGCGATCGTTACCTGACCCTGTGGATCTTCCTGGCCATGGGCCTGGGCGTCGGCCTCGGGGTGTGGACGCCGGAGGTTCCCGCCCTGATCCAGCTGGGACAGGTGGGCACGACCAACCTGCCTATCGCTATCGGGCTCATCCTGATGATGTATCCACCGCTGGCCAAGGTGAAGTACGAGGAATTGGGGGACGTGTTCCGAAACGTGCGGATCCTCGGCGCGTCCCTTTTCCTGAACTGGATCGTGGGGCCCATCCTGATGTTCGGTCTCGCGGCGCTCTTCCTGCCCGGACATCCCGAATACATGACCGGCCTGATCCTGATCGGCCTGGCCCGGTGCATCGCCATGGTCATCGTGTGGAACGAACTGGCGAAGGGAAACACGGAGTACGCCGCCGGCCTCGTGGCCTTGAACAGCCTGTTCCAGGTGTTCTTCTACAGCGTGTACGCCTACGTCTTCATTACGGTCCTGCCGCCCTATTTCGGACTGGAGGGGAGTGTCGTTCCGGTTACGATCGCACAGATCGCGGAAAGCGTATTGATCTACCTGGGCATCCCGTTCTTCGGCGGCATGGCGACGCGCCTGATCCTGCTGCGGATCAAGGGGAAGCCGTGGTACGAGTCGTCCTTCATTCCCCGCATCAGCCCCATTACCCTGGCCGCGTTGCTGTTCACCATCGTGGTCATGTTCAGCCTGAAGGGCGACACGATCGTGGCCATCCCCCTGGACGTGATCCGCATCGCCCTGCCCCTCCTGGTCTATTTCGTGCTCATGTTCCTGATCACCTTCTGGATGGGACGGAAGATCGGCGCGGACTATTCGAAGAACGCCACGCTCTCTTTCACCGCCGCAAGCAATAACTTCGAACTGGCCATCGCGGTGGCCGTGGCGGTCTTCGGCATCGAATCGGGCGTGGCCTTCGCGGCCGTCATCGGCCCGCTCGTCGAAGTACCGGTCATGATCGCGCTGGTCAACGTGGCCCTGCGTTTCCAGCGCATGTATGCCCGGCCCCGAACTTAAACATTGCCTCCAGGCATTCTGAGGCCGTATAATCACGCCCTGCCGTTTCCTCTCGCTGCCTACCTCCCGCAAAAGGCCGGCCCGGGTGAGCCATATCGACGAAAACCAGCCGCTGACTACGAGACCCGTGCTGCTCGTGCTTATGCTGTGTACGCTCTGGGGCGGCCTGGTCGTGTCGGTAAAAGTGGGGTTGGAGGGCATCCCGCCGGTCCTCCTGGCGGTCTTGCGATTCGGCGTAGCCCTGGTGTGCGTCTACACGTGGACGCGGCTGGCCGGCGTCTCGCTCTACGTGGCGCGGGGCGACCGCCTGATCATCGCCGTGCCCGCCCTGGTCATGGCCGCGCAGATCCTGTTCCTGAACATCGGCGCGGAACAGACCTCGGGAAGCCACGCCGTCCTGTTTATGCAGACCTACCCGTTCGTCGTCGCCGGGATCGCTCATTTCATCATTCCAGGCGATCGCCTGACACCGATGAAGCTCGTCGGCCTGGTCCTGGCCGGCGGCGGCATGGTGTTGACCATTTATGATGAAGCGGGCGGTCCGTCGACACCCCTGGGCGACGTGCTTGTCCTGCTCAGCTCCGTCAGCCTGGCCATCCAGATCATGATCAACAAGGTGCTGGTCAGGCGCATCTCCCCCGTGGCGGTGATCTTCTGGCAACAGGTGGTCGTGCTGCCAATATTCACCATACTCTGGATATCGACCGAATGGCACCTCCCGGTCACGTTAGACCTTGGCATCGTAGCCGCGGTGCTGTACCAGGGCGCCATCGTGGCCGGCTTCTGCTTTCTCGTATGGATACGGCTGCTGCAGCGTCACAGCGCCACGCAGATCAGCGCTTTTTTCTTCACGACGCCCCTTTTCGGCGTCCTCCTGAGCTGGCTGATCCTCGGCGACCAGGTGACCACGTACCTCACCGGCGGCCTGGCGCTGCTGGCGGCCGGCCTCTGGGTAGTCAATCGGAATTGAATACGTATTTCCCCGGCCACGGAAACCCGAACAGAAGCAACAGAAACCCTGCGGCGCGTACCTGAACAAAGGAGAATACAACCATGATCATCGACTGTCATTCCCATGCGTGGGACTTCTGGCCCTACGAACCGGCAGTCCCGGACCCGGAGAACCGGGGCCGGGCGGAGATGCTGCTTTATGAAATGGACACGGTGGGGGTTGACAAGGCGGTGCTGGTCTGCGCCCGGATCGAACACAATCCCGGGAACAACGACTACGGGGCCGATTGCGTCCGCCGATACCCGGACCGGTTCGTCCAGTTCGCCGACGTGGACTGCGGCTGGACCGACACCTACCACACGCCGGGGGGTGCGGGAAGGCTTGCGGAGGCCGTCGAAAAGTACCGGTTGAAGGGATTTACCCACTATCTCCGGGACGACTTTGACTGGTTCGAATCCAGTGAAGGACTCGCGTTTTTCGAGCATGCTGCCGAACTCAACCAGATCGCGTCCCTGGCTCTAAGTCCGGCCTGGATGCCTGCCCTGCGAAAGCTCGCGCGCCGGTTCCCGACGGTTCCTTTCCTATGCCATCACATGGCCAGTTTGAAGGTCGGAGAACCTCCGCCGCGTCCGTTGCTCCAGGAGGTTTTGAACTCCGCTGACGTACCCAATATCCACATCAAGCTGTCCGGCTTTCAATACACCTCGGAGACCGCGTGGGAATATCCCTATTCGGACTGCATGTGGATCGTACGCAAGCTCTACGAGGCTTACGGCCCGGAACGCATGTGCTGGGCGTCCAACTACCCGCCGGTCGCGCGGGCGAGCACCTATCAGCATTCGCTGGAAGCCGTCCGAACGCACTGTTCCTTCATCGCAAAGGCGGATATGGACCTCGTCCTGGGCGGTAACATGGAGCGGTTGCTGGCGGCGGCCGGATGAGGGTAGTGTCGTTTCAGCCGCGATTGACGATGGCGTTTTTCTTTCCCTGCCTGCCCACGGGAATTGATACTCCAGCCAGTACGTTTCCGACGCCCCCATCGCTGTTCCTGCCGAGGTCGCCGGCGGTCGCCGGGCAATGGACCTGTACTTCGAATCTCGGCTGGCTGTAGCGTCAACCGGAAAAAGACCCCGTCAGTCCAACATCATGCGGCGTAATCCGAAGCGCATACAGTTTAATCCGAACTTTCTGTAACTTAACTCCACATTCGGAAGTCTTACGTACAGATTAACGGGAACTTCCTTTGAATTGAAGTCATTAAATGATGTATACAATACGTGACTCGTGTATAATTCAAGAGGTCGATTCAGGTTGTTACAGGGAGCGAAAATGAGGCAGATGCGATCCAGTCTTAGCGGAATGAAGTTACCTCGGCTGTTCCTTCTTGTGATCTTCGCGGCCTTCGTCGCTTCCGGATGCGGCGACGCCAGTTCCGGCACGGGTGATAGCCCGGACGAAGGCAAGAAAGGCGAGGCCGAGGCGGATTCCACCGCTCCGCCCCCCGTCCCCGTGAACGTGATTTCCGCTTCCCTGGGCACCATTTCCGACGTCATCCTGACGACCGCCACGGTGGAAGCGGACCGCGACGCCCGCATATTCCCGCGAACCACCGCGATGATCGAGGATATCCTGGTTCAGGAGGGGGACCACGTTAAGCAGGGCCAGACGCTGGCCGTCCTGGAACATGCCGAGGAAGAAGTCGCCCTGGCACGGGCGGAGGCGATCAGACAGGCTCGGAAGCAGGAGTTCGACCGGTCGGTCGCCCTGCTGGAAGGCGAGCTCATCAGCGAAGTGGATCACGAAGCCAAGGAACGTGAGTACATCATGGCCCAGGCGGACTGGGAGTCCGCCAAGGTGTCGTACGACAAGACCACTATCAAGGCTCCTTTCAGCGGCACGATAACCGAACGGCATCTCAATGTGGGCAACATGGCCAGGACGGGCGACGCCCTCTTCACCCTGGTGGATCTGAACACCCTGTTGATTTACACGTACCTGCCCGAGATGGAGTGGTCCCACGTGTCCGCGGGCCAGGACGTCGTGCTTGAAACCGATACCCTTCCCGACGGTGAATTCGGAGGGAAGATCTTCCGCGTGAGTCCCATCATCAACCCGCAGAACGGCACCTTCAAGGTAACGATTCGGATTAACGACCCCGGCTGGCGTTTGAAACCCGGCATGTTCGTCCGCGTCAAGATACTCGCCGACCAGCACATGGACGTCCTGCTGATTCCCAAGATCGCCTTGCTGGACGACAACAACGTCTTTACCGTGCTGGACGACAGCCTGGCGGTCCGCGCCGAACTCAGCCTGGGCTTGCAGGACGCCGATTTCGTAGAGATTGAAGAAGGGCTGAATCCCGGTGACCGGATCGTCATCGCAGGGCACCGAAGCATGAAGGACAGCACGCGGGTCAAGATCGTAACGCCCTGATTCTCGGAAACACCCTCCATGACCATCGTCGACTTCGCCATCCGCAGGCCGGTCACCGTCACCATGCTGGTGCTGGCGGCGCTGATTTTCGGCTACGTCTCCTTCGGCCGCCTCGCGGTAAATCTGCTGCCCGACATTTCCTATCCTTCGCTGACCGTACGGACCGAGTACGAAGGCGCCGCGCCTGAAGAGATCGAGAACCTCATTTCCCGGCGTATCGAGGAAGCCGTAGGCGTCATCAACGGACTGGTCGAAGTCAGTTCCATTTCGCGCGCCGGCATCTCCGACGTGGTGCTGGAATTCGACTGGGATGCGGATATGAACCTCGCGGTCATGGACGTCCGAGAGCGGGTGGACCGGGTTTTCCTGCCAGAGGACGCCGAAAGGCCACTGCTGCTCCGATACAACCCCGAACTCGACCCGATCATGCGCCTCGGCCTGTCCGGCGAAGACCTGATCATGCTCCGTAACCTGGCGGACTGGGAAATCCGCAGGGAACTGGAGACGATCCCCGGGGTGGCCTCGGTGCGCATGAAGGGGGGCCTGATCGAGGAAATACAGGTGGAGATCGACGAAGCGCAGTTGACGCGGCTGGGACTCACCTTCGAAAACATCAACCGCCGGCTAGCCGCCGAAAACATCAACCAGGCCGGCGGACGACTCCGGGAAGGCGACGAGGAATTGATCGTTCGCGCGGTCAACGAATTCCAGACGGTAGAAGAAATCGGCGGAATCATCATCTCCAGCCGGGGCGAGGTACCTGTCCGGCTGAACGACCTTGCGACGGTGCGGCGTCACTATAAGGAAAGGAAGACCGTTACCCGAATCAACGGGCAGGAGAGCGTGGAAATCGCCCTGTTCAAGGAGGCCGACGCGAATACGGTGACGGTCGCCCGCGCGATCAAGGAGCGCCTTGGCGACATCGGGACCAGAAGTGGAGCGGGGGGGGATGCCGATGAAGCGGGTCCCGCAGACGGCGGCGGAAATGAGAATGCAGCCACGGATGGGACGGAAACCACCGGACCGTCTATCGCCGACGAAAGACGCACCATCGTTTCGACGCTGCCGGAAGGCGTCTCGCTGTACACCATATCCGACCAGTCCCGTTTCATCGAAAACGCCATCGACGAAGTGATCAATACCGCCCAGTGGGGCGGCGTGCTGGCGATCCTGGTCCTCTTCCTGTTCCTGCGCAACCTGAAGAGCACGCTCATCGTGGGTGTGGCCATTCCCGTATCGGTGTTGATCACTTTCATCCTGATGTTCTTCAGCGACACCACGCTCAACATCATGTCGCTCGGCGGACTGGCCCTGGGCATCGGCATGCTCGTCGACAACGCCATCGTCGTGCTGGAAAGCATATTCCGGTGCCGGGAGGAGGGGGACTCCATCGTCGAATCGGCCCGGCGCGGGGCGTCGGAGGTAGGCATGGCCGTGACCGCTTCGACCCTCACGACCATTGCCGTGTTTTTCCCCATCGTGTTCATCGAAGGGGTCGCCGGCCAGATCTTCACAGACCAGGCTCTGACCGTCACCTTCGCCCTGCTGGCCTCGCTCGCCGTGGCGCTGACGTTCATACCCATGATGGCCTCCCGGGAAGGCGGTACCAGAGGCGCGGCGGGAAGCGGTCTCTGGATACAGGGCGCGTACCGGGACTACCGGCGGTCCGCGCCGGAGGAACGGGGCCGCGCCTGGCGCTGGTTCCCCCGGAAGGCGTGGAAGGACACCGGAGCCTGGTTCATCGGAGCTTTTCCCGGTCTCGCGTGGTTCGGGGAGACCGCCCGCAGATTCAGGACGCGCAAGGATGATGGACCTACCCGGGCAAGCTGGATCGTTTTCTACCCGGTGTATCTCGCTGGCCGTTTCTTCGTGCTGGTATGGCGCTGGCTGAAAGGTTGCGTGGTGCAGGGCCGCGACACGATCGGGCATGAAGGCCGGATCCGGTGGCTGCTGTCGGCCGCCGGGCGGGTCCCGCGATGGATCGCCGTGTTCGCATTTCGCTTCATACTTCCCTTCTTCCGGCTGGTCCGGTTCCTGGTCGGCAGCTTGTTCAAGATTCTCTTTACGGTCGTACCCAACGTGCTGGCGCTGGTCCTGACCCCGGTATGGTTGCTGGTTCGCGCCGTATTCTGGCTGCTGGGCAAAATCGTCCACCCGGTTCTGAACCTGTTCAACCTCGCGATCTCGAAATGCCAGGATATCTATGTAACGGTGCTCTCCCGCGCGTTGGAACACCGGTTTGTCACCATGCTCTTCGTTGCGGGGATCGTAGCAACCTCGGCGGTACTGATCCCGCGCCTGGGGACCGAACTGATTCCTGAACTGGAACAGGGTGAGTTTGCGGTCGACCTCATCCTGCCGTCGGGCACGCCGCTGGCCACCACCGACACGACTGCGACACGGATAGAAACCCTGATCCGGGACGACCCGGCCATCGAGCAGGTCTATGTCGTGGTAGGCGCGGTGGAATCGGGCGGCACGCTCGTCGAGGAAGAACGGGAGAACATCGCCCGGGTGGCCGTGATGCTCCGGCAGGAGTCGGTGAGGCGGCTAGGAAGCGACGACGTCATGGAGCGGCTCAGGTCCCGCCTGGCGGACATACCCGAGGTCCGGATGGAGTTTGTCCGCCCCGCCCTGTTCAGCTTCAAGACGCCGCTGGAGGTAGAAATCCGGGGCTACAACCTGAGGGATCTCCGTTCCGTCAGCGGTCAAGTCGTCGAATCCCTCGAAGACCTGGAAGGCCTCAGGGACGCCCGATCCCTGATGGAGGCCGGGCATCCGGAAGTCGTGGTCGTCTTCGATCGCGACCGCATGGCGGCCCTGGGCGTGGATATCGGCCAGGCGGCCGACGCGATCAGGAACAAGGTCCGCGGAAGCGTCGCCACCCGGTTTTCCGCGGGAGACCGAAAGATCGATATCCTCGTCCGCGCACGGGAGGAAGATCGAACGGAGATCGCCCAGTTGAAGGCTCTGGCCGTCAACGCCCGCAGTCGCGGAAACACGAATACGGAAGGCATGGCGGACCAGAATGCCTTCGGGGAGGATCCCGAATCGTCGAATGACCGGTCCTCGCAACCCGCCGCTGAACGCGGCGCCGTGCCGCTCAGCGCCGTGGCGCAGGTGCATCTGGACGAGGGACCGAGCGAGATCCGGCGCATAGACCAGCAGCGCGTGGCGCTCGTAACGGCCAATCTGACGGGAATCGACCTGGGGAGCGTGGC
>JAPOOT010000078.1 GCA_026713285.1 Gemmatimonadota bacterium
CGAGTACGGCATGCACGTCGGCCTGGGCCTGGGTGACTACGTGAATCGGTCGATCCGAGTGGGCCACATGGCGCACAACGCCAACCTGGAGGCAGTAACGCCCTTCCTGGTCGGCCTGGAACAATACCTGCGCCGGCAGGGTTTCGACGTGGCGCGCGGAGCGTGTCTGGCCGGCCTTGACTGATTTTCTGGCTAGGACTAAACTGTTGGACTTGACTGATTTGCCCGCCTGAACTGCCGGCCCGGACTGACTTTAGCGGCCCAGGAAAGAATGCCTCTTGCCGTCTTGTACTGATTCTACTGCAGTCTCCACCGACGATTCGGGAGAAACCGATCATGATCTACGAAGAACGCATCTACAAAATCATGCCCGGCCGCGTGCCGGATATCCTGGACCGGTTCACCAACCACGCCCTGCCCCTCTTCGAGAAACACGGCATGAAGCTGGTAGGCTTCTGGCAGACCGTGATTGGACCCAGCAACCACGAACTCACCTACCTGCTGGCCTTTGATGACGCGAACCACCGCGACAAAGCCTGGGCGGCGTTCATGGCCGATCCCGCCTGGATCAAGGCCAAGGCCGAAAGCGAAACGAACGGTCCGCTGGTGGCGGACGTGGCCAACCGGCTCCTTGCGCCGGTTCATTTTTCTCCCTTGCGGTAGACTGTCCTCATCGGATCTATGGCAAAATCCCAAAGACTCAAAAAAGAACTCGGCTTCTTTGAGGTGTACGCCGTGGCGACGGGCACGACGCTGAGCGCAGGTTTCTTCCTGTTGCCCGGCCTGGCCGCGATGGAAGCCGGACCGTCCCTCGTGCTGGCCTCCCTCTTGGCCGCGCTCCCCCTGATACCCGCCATGCTGTGTATCGTCGAACTCTCTACGGCCATGCCGCGGGCCGGCGGCGTGTACTATTTCGTCGACCGGTCGCTGGGACCCTTCATCGGCCTGATCACGGGCCTTGGCACCTGGTTGGCCCTGGTGCTGAAAGTCGCCTTCGCCCTCGTAGGGATGGGCGCCTATATCGCCCTCTTCCTTCCTGGTGTCCCCCCGATGCCTGTTGCGCTGGCGCTGGCGTTCGTGCTCGGCATCCTCAACTACTTTGGCGCCAGGAAAAGCGGACGTTTGCAGATTCTGCTGGTGTTCGGACTGCTCACTCTCCTGGCCTGTTTCATAGGGGGTGGTCTTCCCGAACTGAATCCAGGCCATTTCCAGGACATGTTCGATATCGAGATTGCCACGCTGATGGGTACGGCCGGCCTGGTTTACATCAGCTACGTGGGCGTGACCAACGTAGCCAGTCTGTCGGAGGAAATAGAAAAACCGGAAAAGAATCTGCCGAGGGGTGTATTCCTTTCTCTGGCGACTGCATTACTGGTCTACGGCCTGGGTACATCGGTTATGGTCGGCATCATACCCATGGAACGCCTTGCGGGCGATTTGACGCCGGCGGCGACCGCGGCCGGTCTCTTCTTCGGACGGTGGGGAAGCATACTGCTGTCGATCGCGGCCATACTCGCTTTCGTATCCGTCGCCAACGCCGGGATCATGAGCGCTTCCCGTTATCCAATGGCCATGAGCCGGGATCGTCTCCTGCCCTCCTGGTTCAATCGCCTGTCGTCCAGTGGCGTACCGGTGTTTTCATTGCTGGTTACCGTGAGTGTAATCGTCTCCCTTCTTATCCTGTTCGATCCGGCCGGCATCGCAAAACTGGCCAGCGCGTTTCAGTTGCTCATGTTCGCCTTTGTCTGCCTTGCCGTCATTATCATGCGGGAAAGCCGCATCCCCGGCTACGACCCCGGCTATCGTTCACCGTGCTATCCCTGGATTCATCTGGCAGGCATGGTGTTGCCCCTGCTGATTATATGGCAGATGGGCTGGCTTTCCATTCTTTTCACTACCGGCCTGGTGGCGACAGGGTCGCTGTGGTATTTCTACTACGCGCGGTTCCGGGCCGACCGCAACGGCGCCATCTACCACATCTTCGAGCGGCTGGGTCGCCTGCGACATGAGGGCCTGGATTCGGAGATGCGGGATATCCTGAAGGAAAAGGGACTCCGGGACGAAGACCCCTTCGAAGACATGATCACGCGATGCCAGGCCGTCGATCTGGAAGAAGAAGTCGGATTCGAGCGGGTTACGGACGAGGCGGCAGAGAGGTTGTCGACCCGTATCGGGCTTTCAGTCAGTGATATCAGCGAGCGATTCAGGAAAGGGACCCGTGCAGGCGGAACGCCCGTGGCAAAAGGCGTGATGCTGCGCCATTTTCGAATACCGGATCTCGCTCTGCCTGAACTGGTGCTCGTCCGTACGTTCGAGGGCGTACCGGTGAACTACGAAAACCCCGTGACCGGCTCGCAGGATTCAGACGAGATTCATGCGTTTTTCTTTCTGGTCAGCCCCGCGGAAAACTCCGCGTTGCACCTGCGCATGCTGGCCCGGATTGCGAATCGGGCCGATGACGAGAACTTCGGCCAGGTGTGGATCGCCGCGGTCGATGAGCACTCCCTACGCGACATATTTCTGCGTCATGATCGGTACCTTACCGTCCCGGTCCTCCCCCAATCGCCCGCAAGCGTCCTGATTGGAAAGCGCATTTCGGAGATAGATATACCCGAAGGATGTCGAATCGTGTGGATACGCCACTTCGATGAGGTTATCATCCCCAGGGGCGATACCGTGATCCAATCCGGCACCCTGCTGACCGTTATCGGAGAGCCCAACGACGTGAACGCTTTCCGTCGAAAGTACCACGCCTAGGGCACGTAGGGCGTTCCCGTACGCCGCAGTTCCTTCGTTACCGCCATCTGACACGTCACGTAGGCGTGTACATCCGCGTTTCCCCGTCTGTTCAGCAGGCCGGCGGCATAGCCCGGTCGGGCGTCCGCGATGGTGCCGACGATGAGGTTGGCGTATTCCACGGTGGTGTCGTACCGGTCCGCGATGAGGGCATTCATCTCGCTCCAGGCGACCTTGACGGCTTCCTCCCAGTTGTAGCCCTGTCCGCTGGTCAGGTACTCCTCCTGCGACTCCACGATCCGAGTTTTCTCCACGACCGGTGCGCTGCACGGAAACCCGGGCGATCTATCCACCTTCATCGTGATCGTCGAATCGATTTCCACGCCCGTGCCCGTCAACTCGCCGTCCCCCATCCGCGCGTGCACGTCGCCCAGGGTGAGCAGTCCCCCCGGTTTCTGGGCGCGGATGTGCACCGTGCTCCCCGGCTGGATCGCGTTGAAATCCATGTTGCCGCCCGTATCGATCTGGTGGGGGGCTACCGATTCCAGCTGTACGACGCCGATCATGGGCCGGACCGGGACCACGAAATCGGGTGGGAAATGGACGAGTCCGTCTCGCACCGGCGCGATCAGGCGCAGGCTGCCCCAGTGCGGTCCGCCATTGCGGTAGAAACCGTAGGCGCCGACTTCCATGTCGATGATTTCCACGGACACCCAGTCCCCGGCCTCGATACCCTCGATGAAAAAGGGGCCGCACGGACGCGAATGCCGGTAGGGGTCCACGTCCATTACAGCCCCGGCCCGCAGGTCCTTCTTGGCGAGGTAGTCCTGGTCGTGTCCGCCGTAGGTCTCCACCTGGACCGTCTCTCCAGGTTGGAGCACGCCCCGGTTTTCACGGTATGCCGGGTCTTCGGGGCCGGACAGGTAAGGGGTGCGGGTGAATCGGCGCATGAGATACTCCTTCCCACTGGGCAAAGAAATTAAAGCGTAATGGAAATCAGGCAGTGTTGCGTGAAAATCACTCTGTGTCGCTTGGATGAGTTTTTTGACACCTTCAGGCGTTTCTGCGTTATATTCCGGATTGTATTCGTTCCTTCGATCCCTTACAAGCCCAAAAACAGCGCCAATACGCGACCAAATACGCGCTGCGGAGAACTGCCCATGCGACTGACGAAAGAACAACTGGCATTCGTGGATACCTTCGGCTACCTCGGTTTCCCCGGGTTATTGAAAGACCGGATCGACGAGATCATCGAAGCCTTCGAGTCCGTATGGACCGAGCGCGGCGGCGGGCACGACGGAAGGCCCCACGACGGTACGGCACGGTCCTGCATCGTGCCCTTCATCGATCAGCATCCGGTGCTTTCCTCGCTCATAGACGATCCCCGCGTCAACGGCATCTTCAGCAGCCTCCTGGGCGATGATTTCGTCTACCTGGGCAGCGACGGCAATTTCTACGTCAGCGATACCAACTGGCATTCCGACACGGACTGGTCGGGCAAGATGCGCGGCAAGCCGCCCCGCATCTACTTCAAGATGGCCTTCTATCTCGATCCCCTGACGCGGGATTCGGGCGCGCTTCGGGTGATCCCGGGCAGTCACCGGTACGGCGACGCCTATGCCGAAGCGCTGGAAACCCGGATCAGGGAGTCGGGGGAAAACTGGGGCGTCGAGGGCTGGGAGGTGCCCGCGGTAGCGCTCGAGACGCAACCGGGCGACGTCGTCGTATTCAACCAGAACACCAAGCACAGCGCCTGGGGAGGAAGCGACCGGCGCAGGATGTTCACGATCAATTGCACGGCGCGTTTCGCCGAGAAGGATATGCAACTACTGAAGAACGAGATCGCCGCGGGCGCCCGGTTCTGGCTCGCCAGCGTCTACGGCGAAGCCATGCTGGAGACGGCCGGTCCGGCCCGCATGAAGCACCTGGAGCAGCCCCTGGCCCACCAGGACCACCTGGCGGAGGAAGTGCGGAAGGCTAAACTGCGGATGGCGGAGCCGTCGAGAGGATAGCGACGAGTTGGAATAACGTGGAAACGCGGTGGGCGAGCGGCGGTCGCATTGGCACAGGGCCGCCTGCCCGTCGCGTCAGCGCGCGATCCTACCGCCAGTCCTGCCGGCCGCGGACTTCCGAAAGGAATCGCTTCGCGTTGCCGGAGAAATGGTCCTCGATCTCCCGGTCCGTGAGTCCCAGCATGTCCGCCACCTGTTTTTCCTGCCTGAGCTGCTCGTAGATGACCAGCGTCGCCCGTGAATCGCAGTGGGGCGTCGTTTCCGTCGTGCCCTCGTAGTAGGTCCACGCACGCCCGTAGGTCACGTACTTGCCGCGTGCGCATCCCGCCACCACGTTGTCCGACCCGAACATGACGCGCGAGCGGTCCTCGTGCTTCATCAGCAGGTATTGGGTGTACAGGTCGTTCACGGCCGAGGTGTCGTACCAGATGTTGGGCAGACCGGTCAGGAACTGGATCGCCCGTTCCATCATGAAGCAGTTGAAGGCCCGGGCGCAGTGGGCGAGGATCCACTGGGCGCGGGGATACCGCTTCGTGTAATCTGCGAGGTCCCGCTGGTTGTCGGGGTCCGCCGGTCCTTCGGGCTTGGACATGTGCATCGTGATGGCGAGCCCCAGGTCGTGGGCCACCTCGATAAAGGATTCGGGCAGGAAATCGCGAATGCGGCAGTAGGTGGGATCAGGGGCGAAGGTCCGGTACGGCTTCAGGCCCAGGAAGCCGTGCTTTTTGACCTGCGCGGCCACGTATTCCGGCGTCATGTCGGGCGTGACCATCATGTTGATCCCCGATTCGGGATCCTGCTTCATCTCCCCGGCCATCCAGACGTTGTGCCCTTCCGTGTCGATCCCCCCCGGGATCGGCGTACCGAGGACCAGGTAGTGCATCTCGCGGCCGGGATACATTTTATTCGCCCAGTCCAGGTGGTCCTGGTAGTCGATTTCAAGGCGGAGCCCGGAGGGGTCCGGCTCAAGCTTTCCCCTGTGCCGCTCCGACCACATGTGGACGTGCATGTCGTAGACCGTGTCCGGCACGTAATCCGCCAGTTCCTCGTCCCATATGCCCCGATCGAAATCCTGGTAGTCCGGCGTTTGCATGTTGTCTCCTCGAGTTCTAGTCGGATCGTGCGGTAAAAAGCCTCGGGTACGGCACAACATTCGGCAAGTGACGCGTGTATCCCGCCCGTACTGTTTCGAACACCCATTTTAGCAAATGTGGGCCGGTGTTTCAAGGTAAAAGAGTCTTTGACAACACCTCGTCCCGTCCGCTTATTGCCCTCGAGATCAACTCCCTTTAATACCGCCATCTACGTTGGAGGCTATCATGGCTGAAACA
>JAPOOT010000077.1 GCA_026713285.1 Gemmatimonadota bacterium
AGTACGTATATCTCCGGGAAGCTTACGGTCCGTTCTGCGGATTCCTCTTCGGCTGGGTGTCCTTCACCATGTACCTGACCGGAATCATCGCCGCGCTCGCCGTGGGATTCGCAGAATACGCCGGGTACTTCATCCCCTCCTTCGGGATGGCCAACGTGTTCTTCGAAACCGAAATCGCCCTTCCAGGTTGGACTTTCCAGTATTCCCTTTCCGCCGGCCACGTCACCGCGCTGGTCCTGGTCGTCCTGCTTACGGTCGTAAATTACCGGGGCGTCACCTTCAGCAAGCACATCACCAACGTGTCCTCGGTGATCAAGATCGCCGCGCTCGGATTGTTCATCCTGTTCGGACTCTGGAGCGGGTCCGCTCAGCCCATCGACTTCAGGATCAACCCGCAGGAGATTGACTTCGGGCAACTGGTGGTCGCCTTCGGCGTCGCCCTGATCGCCGTCGCATGGGCCTTCGCCGGATGGGAGGAAGTTACCTTCGTAGCGGGAGAGGTCAGGGACCCGGCGCGAAACCTGCCGCGGGCCCTCGTCGTGGGCGCCGCGAGCGTCACCGTGGTCTATCTGCTGGTGAACTACATCTACCTGAAAGCCATGCCGGCAGGGGAAATGGCCGGGATCGTCCGGGTCGGGGAAGTGGCTGCCAACGTCCTCTTCGGAGAAACGGGCGCCGTACTGGTCTCGGCTGCCGTCATCGTTTCCATCGTCGGCGCGCTGAACGCCAGCATCCTGGTGGGACCCCGTGTCTATTTCGCCATGGCGCGTGACGGGCTGTTCTTCAAACGGGCGGGCACGGTACATCCGAGGTACCGCACACCGGGTCAGGCAGTGATTTTTCAGGCCGCATGGGCATGCGTGCTCACCCTCAGCGGTACGTTCGAAGACCTGATTACCTTTGTTACCTTCGCCAATCTCATGCTGTGGATCGCCGGGGCGGCCGCGGTATTCACCCTGCGCAGGAAGCAGCCCGACCTGCCCAGGCCCTACAAAGCCTGGGGCTACCCGGCCGTGCCCCTGCTGTTCATCGCCGGTTCCGCCGGCATTCTCGCCAACATGCTCTTCGAGACCCCCGTTGAGTCCGTATCGGGCCTCGCACTGACCGCCCTCGGCATCCCCGCCTACCTGTTTCTGCGCCGGCGCTCGAACGCGGCGTCGAAGACAGGAAAACCGCGACCCTGACGCTGCCTCAACGGCCGTTCAACGCTCGAGCGGTCCCCAAAATCCGACGCATACGCCTGTTCAGGGGACATAGACCAGCCCGCCCGCCGGCCCGGATCAGGCCACCCGGGATTGCTTGAAGTGTGACGGAACAGTTACGGCGAACCCGCCTGGCCGCTCAGGGCACATAGACCAGGCCGCCCGCCGGCCCGAGGGGGATGCCCATCGCCATCCAGATCACGAGGACCAGGGTCCAGATGACGGCAAACACCACGGTATAGGGGAGCATCGTGGAAATCAGCGTACCCATGCCCCCCCTGGGCACAAACTGGCGCATGAAGACCAGGATGATCACCAGGTAGGGGTTCAGCGGCGTGATGGTGTTGCTCACGGAGTCGCCGATCCGGTAGGCCGCCTGCGTCAGTTCGGGGCTTATGCCCACCATCATGAACATGGGTATGAAGATTGGCGCGAAGAGCGCGTACTTGGCCGACATGGACCCGATGAGCAGGTTGAACGCCAGGGTGACGAGGATGAAGGCGATGATCAGCATCCACGCCGGCATCTGCGCCTGGCCGAGGGCCTGGCCGCCAGCCATCGCCAGCATCCGGCCCAGACCCGAATACTGGAAGTAGGCGATGAACTGGGCGGCGAAGAAGGCGAGCACGATGATCGGGGCCATGGTGGCGATCGTTTCTATGAGCAGGCGCGCCGCATCCTTGTCGTTCTTAATGGCGCCTACTGAGATGCCATACACGATGCCGGGCAGGATGAAGCAGAAAAGGAGCAGGGGCACGATGGCCTCCACCCAGCGGTCGAACAACCTGCCCGTCCCGTACAGCGGTGCGCCCGGCCACAGAATCATGAACACGATGGCCGTAAGCACTACGCAGAACGCCAGGGACGCCCGGACCATGCCCCGCTTCTCCACCGCCGTCATAGCGTGTTCTTCCGGTGCGGCAGACGTCGCGGGCGCCGGACCGCCTTCCTCGGGTGACTTGCCCGCCAGGCGCCTTTCGACGAACCAGGCCGTAACGAGCCACCCTACCAGCGTCATGACCACTGTCGACGCAATCATGAAATACCAGTTGCACGTGGCGGCAACCTGGTATGCCGCGTCGATCGTCTGTGCCCCGGCCGTGGACAGACCGGCCAGCAGGGGGTCCAGCCCGGTCACGAACAGATTGGCGTTGAATCCCGCGGATACGCCAGCGAATACGGCGGCCAGTCCCGCCAGCGGTGACCTGCCCACGGCCTTGTACAGCGCCGCCGCGAGGGGCGGAAGTATGACGTATCCGGCGTCCAGTGTAAGGGACGACATAATTCCGATGAAGACCATGGCCGGAGTCAGCAACCTCCCCGGCACCGCCAGCATGAACGCCTTGAGCACGGTGGCGATCATCCCCGTCCGTTCCGCCACGCCGATGCCCAGCATGCCCACGAGGACAACGCCGAGGGGCGGGAAGCGCATGAAATTCTCAACCATGTTGCCGACGACCCAGAAGAGCCCGTCCCGGGTGAGCAGGCTGGTGGACGTGAAAGTCTCCCCGGTCTCGCGCCACGCCACACCGGCCGAACCATCTTGCAGGATAGCCTGTTCCGGCAGGCGCTGCACTACGGTCCACTCCCCGCGGGCCGCGACATCTGAGAGGAAGACGATGAACAGCGCACCGACCAGGAAAAGCGTCGTGGGGTCAGGCAGGCGATTTCCGATCCGCTCGATGGCGTCCAGGAATCCACCCGAAGCTGATGCCCCTGTACGTGCCGGCTGATGCGGGTTATCGGTGTTCATGGCCATCGTTGCATAGGGATCGGCGCGGCGCGAGGCCCCGCAGTCGTGGAGAACCGGTCCTTCCGGCTCATGTCGAAGATCTCGCCTGCAGCAGGTCGTTCAGCGCAGACTCCAGATCCGCGTGCTCGAATTGAAAACCCGCTTGCTGAAGACGTTCGGGGATGACTTTCGCGCTCGCGAGCAGCAGGTCGTTTCCCATTTGGCCGAACAACAGGCGGACTGCGAAGGCGGGTACCGAAAAGGGGGTCGGACGATGCAGCGCAAGACCCAGAACCCGCGTAAACTCCGCGTTGTCGACGGGCCCGGGGGCAACGGCGTTTACGGGTCCATCCAGTTCGTCCGATTCCAGGATGAAACGGATTGCGGCAACCAGGTCGTCCCTGGTAATCCAGCTCATGTACTGTCTACCGTCCCCGACTCTTCCGCCCAGCGCCAACCGGAAGGGCGTGCGCATGGCGGCCAGCGCGCCTCCTTCGGGAGTCAGCACCATACCGATGCGCAGATTCGCGACCCGGATCCCTGCGTCGCGGGCCGGTCCCGTCGCCGCTTCCCACTGCCTGCATACCCCGGGAAGAAAGCCGTTGCCTGACTGGGACTCCTCGACGAGCGGTTCTTTGCCGCGGTTGCCGTAAAATCCGGTGGCCGACGCGGCCACCAGGACCCTGGGCGGTGCCTCCATCCCTGCGAGAAACGCACAGAGGTTGCGGGTGGGGTCGACGCGGCTGTCGCGTATCCGGGCCTTCTTGGCCCTGGTCCATCGGCCCAGGATCGACTCGCCCGCCAGGTGCACGATGGCGTCTATTCCACCGGATTCGTCCCAATAAACGCGGCCTTCGGAGGTGGACCAGAAGATCGCATTCTCGCCAACCTTGTCCCTGGATCTGACCAGGCGAACGACCCGGTGTCCCCGCGTCTCGAGGTATGGGATCAGCCGGCGGCCGATCAACCCCGATCCGCCAGTAACGAGTATGAGCATAGTGTGGCGAAAGTTAAGACCGGGACCACGCAATGTCAAGGTCGGTGCGCACGCGCGATTCCCCCACCCGGCTAATGTGGATTGACTCGCATTGAGGATTCCCGTAGTATCCGGAATAGCGGATTCGGACTGGAGGGCCGCACCTGTCGGCATTGCGACGGGACAGACCCCGGTTAGACGGATAATTCGAACTGGAGAACCGGATTCCATGCATGTCTACCGGCTGCAACGTAAGCAGATTCTGCCCGTATCCCTGGACGCCGCCTGGGATTTCCTGTGCCGCCCAGAGCATCTTCGCAATCTGACTCCGCCGGGCGTCGGACTGACCGTTACTTCCGAACTGCCTGACTGTGTATACCCGGGCCTCATCATCACCTACAGGCTCGCGCTATACAAGATGTTCTACTTTAACTGGGTCACGGAAATCACTCAGGCAGAACCACTTAGGTATTTTATTGACGAGCAGAGATCCGGACCATACAGATTCTGGCACCATGAACACCGATTGCGGTCTACAGAGCACGGCGTGGAAATGGTCGACCTGATCCATTATGCCTTGCCATTTGGATTCCTGGGCCGTATGGTACATGCAGCGATCGTCAAGAACCAGCTCAACGCGATTTTCGATTACCGTCGTGAAGTGCTGTCCGATAAATTCGGTGGTTCCGTTCGCTGAATTCCCCTGGTTCACTAACTTCAACCGCGACGGGTACGCTCCGATCATCCCCCTGAACCATGAATGACCTAATCATCGTCCTGCTGCTGGTCGCGTTCAACGGCTTCTTCGTAGCTGCGGAATTCGCACTGGTAAAGATACGCCTGTCTGAAATCGAAGTGCTGGCGAAGGACGGCGGCAGAACCGCGCAGACCGTTCGTAACATCCTGTACAGCCTCGACACCTACCTTTCTTCGTGCCAACTTGGCGTCACGCTCGGCAGCCTTGGTCTCGGTTGGTACAGCGAACGGACCATGGCCGCGCTGCTCGAACCGCTCGTAATCGCCCTTGGTTTCTCCGCGGAGACCTCCCATCTCATTGCGATTCCAGTTGCCTTTGCGGTCATGACCTTCCTGCTGATCACCGCGGGAGAGCTTGTCCCCAAGTTCGTCGCACTGCAGAAGTGCCGGCAGGTGGCCCTCGCCATTGGGATTCCGCTCGTCGTCTTCTACCGGATATTCCGGCCATTCATCTGGTTGCTGAACATCAGCGCCAACCTCATGCTGAGGTGCCTGGGTATACGTATCATGAACGAACAGGGCGAATCCATCACGGAACCTGAATTGCGGATGACCCTGGTCACCATGGTAGCCGGAGGCCACGTCACCAGGCGGGAGCGAAGGATCATGGAAAACGTGCTCGACCTGGAAGAAAAAGTCGCGCGCCGTTACATGCTGCCCCGCAACCAGATCGTGTACCTTAACCAGCACGACGAACGGGAAACGAAACTGCGCGTGGTAGCCGAATCGGGACATACGCGTTTCCCGCTGTGCGACGAGGACCTGGATCAGGTCGTCGGGATCGTACACGTCAAGGACCTGTTCCGGATCCTGTTCGACGAACAGGGCTCCTCCAGTCTGGAAGGGATCGCACGGGATCCGTTGTTTCTGCCCGAGACCATCAAGCTGGACGCGCTGCTCCTGGAATTCCAGCGCCGAAATACCATGCTTGCCGTCCTGGTGGACGAGTTCGGCACGGTTTCCGGTATGATCACATTGGAAAACGTACTTGAGGAACTGGTAGGTCCAATTCAAGACGAATTCGACAGTGAGGCGCCGCTCATCGTGCGGACCGGACCCCACCGTTTCGAGGTCGAAGCCAGTTGTCCCGTCGACCAGGTCATACACGCCTGCGGGTTGCAACTTCCCGATGAACTGACCTCGGATACCACGGGCGGGGTCATGATCGAACTGCTGGGTCACATTCCCAGGCAGGGGGAACAGGTCCGTACCGGAGCACATCTGATGACGGCGCTGCGCGTTTTGCCAACCCGTGTCCAGCGGCTCAGGATCGATCGGATGGCCGATATGGATGAGCAGGATACGGGAGACGGATAGGGATAAAACCCCGCAGGACCATGTGCCGGGGATGGCAATGAGCCGCGGACCTGCGGTGAACAACGGCCCGGCAGAAAATCTCGCTACGCAGACTGACCGAGGCGTTCCGGGGCGGAAGCCTCGTCCAGCTTACTTCGGATCCCGGCAGGCAGTTTCCAGCCCGTCCCGCCGCAGACCTCTTCCACGTGTTCCGGCTGGTCCGGACCGGTCATCGCGGCCGTTACCTCGGGATGATCCAGGATCCACGCGAAAGCGACCTGCGCGGGGGTTCTGTCCAGCTCCGCGGCCACGTCGATCAACGTGGCGATGAGTTGATCTACGGCTGGCGTCATGGTTTTCCTGTACCGCTCGACGTCTTTCGCCCAGATCGAGCCCTCGGGCGGATCCTCGCCGCGCCGGCACCGGCCCGTAAGCAGGCCTACGGCGATGGGACTGTACGTCATCATCCCCAGCCCGTGCCGGCGGCACCGGTCGAGGAGTTCGGTCTCCACGGCGGAACGATGGATCAGGTTGTAGTGATTCTGGAGGCAGACCGGCCTGGAAAAGCCGTGTTTGTCAGCTACCCACAATGCCTCGACGACCTGCGCGGCCGTGTAATTGCACATGCCGACATACCGGGCCTTGCCCTGCCTGACCACATCGGTCATGGCGTCCAGGGTCTCGTCCAGGGGGGTGTCGGGATCGAAGTGGTGCAGTAGATAGAGATCGATATGGTCCAGGCCCAGTCGTTTGAGTGAGCGGTCGATCTCCCGCATGATATGGTAGCGCGAGGTGCCCTTGTCGTTCGGCCCCGGTCCGATCTCGCTCCACACCTTGCTGGTGATCACCAGGTTGTCCCGCTTGTCCTTCATGCCGGCCAGGGCCTTGCCCAGCACCTGCTCGCACCTGCCGCCGAAGTAGAAGTTGGCGCAGTCGATGAAGTTGATCCCGAGATCCACCGCCGTTTCAATCGTGCGGATGCAGGTCTTCTCGTCCGTCCGGCCGGCCCAGAAGCCCCGGAACGCCGTGCCGAGACATATGGGAGACACGCGCACGCCGAAACAGCCGAGTTGCCGGTATTCCATTTGTTCATCTCCTGTTTCGGGATCGGCTAACTGCCGGAACCGTCCTGGTGGCGCCGCAGGCGCATGTTCAGCATCTCCACGCCGACAGAAAACGCCATGGCGAAGTAGATGTAACCCTTGGGAATATGAAGATCGAGTCCGTCGGCGATGAGCGCTACGCCTATCAACACGAGAAAACTCAGCGCCAGCATTTTCACCGTAGGGTTGGCATCGACGAATTCCCCGATCGATCTGGCGGCCAGCATCATGAAGAGTACGGCGATGATGATCGCGAGCATCATCACGGGTACGTGTTCCGCCATACCGACCGCGGTAATGACCGAATCCAGCGAGAAAATGATGTCGATCAGCGCGATCTGTATCAACACGCCTGCGTAGGAGCTCACTTTGGGGGTAGTTTCGGTCTTGCGATGTTCCTCGAACGTGCCATGGATCTCCGTCGTGCTCTTTACGAGCAGGAACAGTCCTCCTAATATCAGAATGAGGTCCCGGCCCGAAATAGCTTCGCTGAACACGGTGAACAACGTTGCCGTCAGGGTCATTATCCAGGCCAGCGTGAGCAGCAGCCCCAGCCGCATGATCATGGCCAGCCCGAGTCCTATGATGCGTGCGCGTTGCCGGCGGTGGGTCGGCAGACGCCCTACGAGAATCGAGAGCACAACGATGTTGTCGATGCCCAACACAATCTCAAGGGTCGTAAGCGTGACGAGGGCGACCCATGCCTCGGGGTCGTAAATCCAGGATATCATAGGCGTCCAATGCAGATTTGGCTACGCGGTCGATTTAAGGCGCAAGTATGAAACGGTATGGAAATTTAGTGTCTGGCCGATAAATGAAAAGTACAAATTTCACCGGGTCGCCACGGTCACCGATAGAGCCGGTCCCGCGGGCTCCCGGAACTACGCCATTCGTTTCATTCGAGCGGGCTTTGGCGTGCCGGGCACCCGGCGTCGATCCGAGGCGCGGAAACACTGAATCAGCTTGACAGGACCGCTGGATTGCGTGTTTATGGCTGAAACGCCGTTTGCCCTGTTACACGGAGGTCCGGGAAGGTGGTCTCAGGCCATGGCTGAAGTCGAAGCGCTGTCCGCGCCGAAGGTAAATCTCATCGACTGCGACCTGCATCACGGCGTAGTGGAAACCGAGGATCTGTTCCCGTTTCTTCCCGGTCATTACGTGGAATACGTGAAGGACTTCGGGGCCATGATGCCCGGCGTGGGATATACCAATCTCCCGAAGGGCGGCTGCCGGGCCGAACTCTGGGAACACACTGAAACCCATCCCAGCAGCAACATCGACCTGGCGCGTGAGCATCATCTCGACGCGTACGGTATTGACGTGGCTTTACTGACGGGCGTGACCGTATACGGCGCGGCGGTGCACCCGAACGCGGATTATGGCGCCGCCATGTGCCGGGCCTTCAACGACTGGACCCTGGAGACCTGGATCAAGGCGGACGGACGTTTCCGCGCGTCGGTGGCGGTGGCGCCGACGGATCCGAAGCAGGCCGCGGAGGAGATACGACGCATTGGCGGCCGTCCCGAGGTGCTCCAGGTCATCATGCCCGCCGGCGGACGGATGCCCTTTGGCAACCGGTTCTACGACCCGATCTACGAGGCCGCGCAGGCGTGCAGTCTTCCCATGTGCGTGCACTTCGGTGCCGAAGGAGCGGGCATCGCCAATGCCCCCACGGCCGCCGGATATCCCTCCTACTACCTGGAAATGCGCATGGCCCGCCCCCAGATCGCCATGGCCCACGTCGTGAGCCTGATCTGCGAAGGGACTTTCGAGAAATTCCCCGATCTAAAATTCCTCTTCATTGAACACGACACCTTCTGGGTACCGGGCCTGATGTGGCACATGGACGCGGACTGGAAGGCGGTACGCGACTACACGCCCTGGGTCAAGCGCCTGCCCAGCGAATACATTCGTGGCCACGTCCGGTTTGGATGCCAGCCTATGGAACAGCCGCCGACCCGCCGGGATCTGAGTACTTTCCTGGACTGGCTTCACGCGGACGAGATCCTCGTTTACGCCAGCGACTATCCTCACTGGGACTGGGAATCACCCGATTCGGTACTGCCCGGGATTGACTCGGGACTGAAGCGAAAGGTATTCGTGGAAACCGCGCGGGAGCTGTACGGCCTGGACGAACAGGGAAACCCCGCCAGATGAGCGAGCGATACGAGGTCGCCGCCGTGGATGACCTGCCCCCCGGAGAGCGGCGGATCGTCCCCGCGGGCGGGCGCGGCGGAATCGGCGTGTTCAACGTCGACGGCCGGTACTACGCCCTGAGGAACCGTTGTCCACACAAGGGCGGACCACTCTGCCTCGGCCGCCTGAGACCCCATGTCACGGCCGATGAAGTATACTCGGTCGATCACCACGAGAAGCAGGTCCTGAAGTGCGCGTGGCACCAGTGGGAATTCGACCTCGCCACCGGCCAGGCGCTCTACGATCCCCGCATGCGGGTCAAGACCTACCGGGTGGAGATTGAAGCGGGCAAGGTGATCCTGTACCTGGAGTAACCGGAATCACCCGACGGGGAAGAAGGGTATTTGCCGTGAGAGTCCGGTTCATAGTCGCGCTTCTTTCGGCGACGTCGATTGCCTGTACGGCCGTTTGGGCCTGGCAGGACGCGGACCCGCCCGCTCCCTACATCAACTCCATCGGCATACCGCTTCCTCCCGACGCGGCCCCGCCCGAGTACCAGGTATTCACCAGTTTCAAGGCCGAGAACCGCTACCTGGATATGGCCACCTCCCACTACCAGGTGGTCGGCCATGACTATGCGCTGGTCAACGAACCGCTAGTGCGCATGGACCGGAACTACAACCTGCTGCCGGCCGCGGCGACGCGGTGGGTTGTATCGGACGACGGGCTCGCCTGGACATTTTACCTCCAGTCCGATCTGATCTTCGCCGACGGTCATCCCCTTTCGGCGCATGACTTCGAAGACACCTTCAAGCGGTGGGCGGACCCCGATACGGGGTTTGATCTCGAATGGTACTACCGTTCAATCACGAACTGGGGCGCAGTCGTTGCCGGCAAGCAGCCTCTCGACTCCCTGGGTGTCAAAGCGCTGGGCGATCACACCCTGGAAATAACAACCGAAGATCCCACGCCCTACCTGCCCCTGATCCTGGCCTTCAGCTGGGTGACGCCCACTCATCTTTTTGACAAATATGGTGCGGGCTGGTCTACAAAGCCGGAAACACTGATGGGAAGCGGACCCTTCAGGCTGGTGGAATGGTCGAAGCTTGACCGCATCGTGCTGGAGCCGAATCCCCACTACCGGGGGCCCCACAAACCCTATCTTGAGCGGGTGGTCACCAGGCTGTTCAACGTGGCGGCCCAACCACCCATGCTTTCTTCCTACGAAACCGGGGAAGTGGACCACGTCGTGCTGTCCAACCAGGCGGAAATCAACCGCGTCAGGGCGGATCCCCGGCTAAGGGACCAGTTGGACACCTACATGGCCTTCGGTACCACCTACCTGATGATGGACACCTTCAAGCCGCCATTCAACGACCTGCGGGTGCGGCAGGCCTTCAGCCATGCCATAGACAACGACGCAATGGTCGACTCCGCTCTTCGGGGGGTTGCCGTACCCGCAACGTCGATGTTGCCCGAAGGATTCCCCGCGGCGAACCCCCGGAAACTCGCCCCCATACAGCGATACGACCCCGCGCTGGCACGTCAACGGCTTGCGGAAGCCGGCTATCCGAACGGCAAGGGGTTTCCGCCGACCATTATGTGGATCAGGGGAACCAACCTGCAAGGCGGCCAGGCCCCCCAGGCGGTACAGGCTATGCTCAAGCAGAACCTGAACATCGATATTGGCGTGCAGAACACCGAGGCCAAACTCTTCATGGAAACCATGTACGAAGGCAACATCGCCTTCGCCATGATCCCCTATGGCTACGACTACCTGGATCCCAGCAACCTGCTTGGCATCTGGCTTTCGACGGGCCGCCATGCCTGGTACAACGAACGTTTCGAATCCATCATGGAGATCGCCAATCACCTGATCGGAGATCCGTCCCGTCGCATGACGCTGTACCGCGAGGCGGAACGCGTATTGGTCGAAGACGTGGCCGGCGTGTTCCTTTGGCACAGTCAGCATAACGAACTGTGGAAGCCCTACCTGCGGACCGAGGCGCTGGAGCGAAACGACCTGGGCGGTTTCGCTTTACGCGTCGACAAGCATCTGAACCTGTCCACAACGCTGTACGTCACGGAGGACGTCGTGAAGGACGGCGCAACTGAGGATCGAAGCTTGAATATCTGGCAGTGGCTGTTCGGATCCGGCGGTTCTGAGGACGATCAGTAGCGACGGGGATGGAGCCAGGACTCCGATAGCAGGCCTGTCGCTGCGCGGTCACGGGGATACGTCCTGGCTTCCGACTGCCCGGCCGTCAAGAACCTCCGAGCGCTCGAATACCTCCCTGGCCGCCGTTACGCCCGCGCCTACTTCCACATCCCATCCCAATGTGTTCAAGGTATGCTCCAACGCAGACATGGTACGAAGCACCGGCCCGGGTTCGGCCATAAAGCCCATGGTCCCTATACGGGCAAGGCTGCTGATCGCGATGCCGTGATCTTCGAAGAGGATCCGGTGCAATTCGGTCATGTCGAGCTGGTCCGGCGATGCGGGCTGCGCGATACGCGTCGCCACAGGCGCGGCCGACTTCTCTGTCGCGGCTACGATGCCGAGACCCATGGCGCGCGGCGCGCTACGAAGGTTTTCGATCTTGTCCCAGGCCTTTTCACTGGCTACGACTAACGCCAGGCCCTGCGGCGCGTTCAGGCACTTCTGCGTCGTGGAGACCATCAGATCGATGCCCCAGTCGTCGACACG
>JAPOOT010000076.1 GCA_026713285.1 Gemmatimonadota bacterium
ATTCTACTTGTCCTACGAACGGCCACTGGACATACTGGCGCTTTTCGGATCGCTACTGCCGACCTACGGGAACTTTCAGAAATCCGACCGCAAGATACGGCTGATCTACATGGCCTGCGCGCTGATCTGGATGATCCACAATTACATCGCCGGCAGTCCGGTCGCCGTCCTCATGGAAACCACGTTCCTGGTCAGCAACCTGGTCGGATACTACCGGATTTACCGATTCGTACTTAAAGCCTGATCAGGCACACGCGATTCGCGCTGAAGTTTGAAATAAATCGCCCAGTTGGTCTTAGGCGGGATTACCCGTACATCCGGATCGGGGTGGGCTCGGTGGGACGGTTCTTGCGCGGCGGACGCTGCGACGTGACCTTCAGCGCCTCCTCCCAGCCCCGGCTCCACGTGTTGTAGTCCGATAGTACAAACTCGGGATGGCGCTGGCTGCGGACGATGAAGTTGGGGTAGAAGGATCGCCCCGTGGGCAGACCGGTCTGCTGATACCGCAGGTCGAGACTCCACCGGATGGACCCCGATTGGTTGGGGATGGACCGGTGCGGGATCAGCTTGTGCATGAGCAGCACGTCGCCCTTCTTCATCGGCAGAGACAGGACTTCGCCTTCGGGCAACCCGCCCTCTTCGATGCCGAATCCTTCGCTCCAGTAAACGGTACGGCGGTGGTGCACGCGGGGGATGATCTGCAGGCATCCGTTCTCTTCGTCGGTATCGCACAGAGGCAGCCAGACGGTAAGAATGAACACCGGATCGGCGTCTTCATGATGCACCTGCGCGTCCTGATGCCAGGGCGCCACATTTTCCCTGATGCGCGCGGCCAGGGCGTCCGCTTCACCGTTTTCTGCGTTTACGCTGCCGCCGCTGCCGCCGTCGCCGTTGGCACCGCTGCCGCCGTCTCCGCTGTCAACGTTGCCGCCGCCCCCGCTGCCGCCGCTGGCCACGGCCTCCGGCAACTTCGCCCGCAGATGCTGTATGGGGCTGCACGTGATTTCGGGTCCGACGAGAGACCCCACCAGGTCCAGCATCCGGTCGTTACCAAGAAATCGGAATACCGCTTCGGCACGCATGTGCATGATGTCGATATCGTCATAGATCGAGGGGTTTTCCCGGGTGATCAGGGCCAGCCGTCGTTCGAAAGGTTCTCCCTCGTGAAGTTCGGTAATTCGTCCTTCTTCGTGGAGACATCGCGCCCGTCCGTCCACGAACGCTTCGATCCCGGCGATGACGGGATCCAGATCATCACCGGTGAGCGCTCCCTTTACAATGACGAATCCTTCATCTACAAAATGCTGAAACTGATCCTGTGTGAGTGGCATGTTATTGTATTCCCCGGTCCGTGTGGTTTGTTCAAGCCGCTTTCGGGATGTGAGAGATCAGGCTCTGCAGGTGCCGTAGTCGTTCGGGCGTGGCCGTGGAAACCAGGGGCCCGTTCTCCCTGCCAAAAACTTCCCGCGTGGTATAGCCGTGTTGACGGATGATCTTCTTGTACGCCTCGAGCGCAGGGCCTTCCGTATGATGACCTGTAAATACGATTGTGAACATGCGCCGCCTTGTCCCCCCGCCCCACGCGCTGTGCTTGGTGGAATGATTGAACACGGCCAGGTCGCCGGGTTGGGTCTCGACGGCGACTGCGGGAACCTCGCTGCCGTGGAGCCCGCCCCACCCTCCCTTTAGGCCCGTAAGGTGTTCGTGGACCGATTCCGCGTAGCCTTCGCCGAACCGGTGGCTGCCCGGGATGACCCGGAGCGCCCCCGTGTCCCTCGTCATGGGATCCAGGTAGATCGCCATCTTGAAGAACCGGATCGGTTCGGGCCACTGGGTGTCGGAGTGCCATCGCGTGTCGCCCACGTACAAGTTGCCGTCGCTGTTCCAGTACTGGTATTGATCGCCCAGCAGGCCGGCTGCGATTCCGTGTATGCGGGGATCGTCCAGCAGCGTGCACAGGTAGGGGTCATGGTTGATGAACGGCACGATGGCCAGCCGCTCCACGCCTGCGTGGTCGTCGCTCCCGTTTTTTTTCAGCAGCCCATCGAAAGCCGCTGCTATTTCATCGATCCTGTCATTGAGCAGACCGGGAAAGTGTAGATACCCGAAGGTATCCATGAATTCCTTCTGGTGTGATTCAAGTTGAAACATCGTAGTTCCTCATATTTGCCAGATGTCCATTGGCGCCTGTCGACAGGCTCCTTTACCTCGGGATCCGTCAGTATTCTTCGAGCACCGATCCTTCTATGCCCCGTGTTCCATCTTCGTAGACATAATAGTAAACGACCAGCACCCGTCCATCATCCAATTCGAGCGACCAGGGATACCCGCAGTCCGGTTCCAGGGAATCGGCGCGCACGACGATTTCCGGCGCGGTATCCAGGTCGCCGGCTTCGGGATCGAGGACCCGTGCCATGCATCCCATCTGTCCTTCCCACCGGGTGCCCACCGTGGCCAGGATGCGGCCGTCCCGCAGCCCGAGCAGGTGCCCGGGGCATCCCCGCATGGTCGTCGACCGCCATGGGGACCAGGTTTCGCC
>JAPOOT010000156.1 GCA_026713285.1 Gemmatimonadota bacterium
GCAAAAGGGTCGTCGCCTTGCCGGCGGATGTAGTCGGCCGCCCGTTCGCCCAGGTACCACGCCTTGGTGCATTCCTCGGGCAGGGACGCCGCGTAGTGTCTTGAAAAAACCCTTTGTCCCAGCAGCTCGATGTCGGGCGTGTGCCCATTATCCACGAGGAAGTGATGATAGTCGCTGACTTCGGCCAACCGATCCGTTTCCGAGTATCCGCGTCGATATTGGTCTTCCGTACCCACCCAGGTCTTGAAGCCGTGCTGGGGGAAAATCTCGTCGCCCAGGTGCCATTTCCCCATGAAGGCCGTATCGTATTCCGCCGGAAGCATCTCGGCGATGGTCGGCTTGTCGCCGTCCAGCGGTACGTTGCAGGACGGGACGCCCGCCGTGTGGGGCCATAGACCGGTGAGCATGGTGGCCCGGGCGGGACTGCATACGGGCTGGCTCACGTAGGCGTTTTCGAAGACGAAACTGTCCTCGGCCAGTCCGTTGAGCGCCGGAGTTTCTATCTGGTGATTGCCGTAGCAGGCCAGCGTATCGGCGCGCTGCTGGTCGGTGAAAATGTAGAGCAGGTTGGGGCGTGTCACGGTTGGCCCTCGCGGTTTGCTTTCGATCGCGGCGTCAGGTTGAACCAGGTCTCGTGACCGGAGAAGAACCGTTCCAATTCATCGACCATGAAGCCGAAGAAGTGGGGGAATTCTTCACCCGTGCGTCCGGAGAAGTGGGGCGTCAGGAAAACGTTGGGCAGGCCAATGATTTCACTGTCTTCGGGGATGGGCTCCGGATCGAAAACGTCCAGTCCCGCGGCGATATCATTGCGCTTGAGGCGCTCGATCAGGGCGGCCGAGTCGACGATCGGCCCCCGCGAAACATTTACGAATACCGACCCCGATTGAATGAGATCCAGTTCGCGCTGTCCGATCATGCCCCGGGTCTTCGGCGTGAGGGGCGCCACGCAGATGATCGCGTTGCACTTGGAAAGCACGTTGTCCAGCGAGGTCTGCAGGAATCCCAGCGCTTCGGGCAATTCCTGCGGCAGGGACGGATCATGGACCCACAATTCCACGTCGAAGGGCCGCAGCAGTTTCATCAGCCGCCGTCCCATGTGCCCGCCGCCGATCAGCCCGACCCGCTTGCCCGTGAGCATGCCCGCCATGGGCTGAATGAGACTTCGGTCCTGGGTGTTGCGTTCGATGATCCTGCGAAAGAGCGCCCCGGCATTGCGCATGGAGATCAGCGTCAGCCCCAGGGCCCATTCCGCTACCGGATAGGTGGAGCCGTTGGTCGTATCTATCGTACTGATGCCGCGGGACCACATCGATTCCAGGTCAAGCCGCGCGGCGAAACGGTCTCCTTCCAGTTCGCCGACGAAACGGAGCCGCGGCGCGGCATCAAGGACTTCGGCGCCAATCCTCGGTGCGCCGTGGCAGACGACGAGCGCGTCCACCCCGGCCATTTCCTTCGCCAGTTGCGCCGTGGTCTCGGGATCCGTGCTGGTATCGTAGATCCCGCCGCCCTCGCAGTGGAACCATGACCAATCGGCGAACTCCTCGAGACGGTCCAGTTCCTTCGGCGGCATGTATCCGTTTCGGACACGTTCACTGCAGGCGATGAGTACCTGAGGACGTTTAGTCGACATGCGCTCTCCAATTTGTGCCAGCTTAAGACGGTCTCAACAGACGGTCCCATCCTGGCCATTGTTTCTACCCATGACTCAGCCAAAGGCCTCGGCATATTTCCTGGAACGGCTGGTCATCAGGCCGTAGAAATCCCGCACCTCGGGATCGGGATGATCCCGCCAGAAGCTGGTGGGAATCAAAGTACAGTCGCTCAGCACTGGACCATCGCGATGGCCGTAGTATATCTGGACGGTCTTGCGTTCGTGCGCGGTGATCCGGACCGTTGCGGCATGCAGCACAGATAGGTTGAATAGAATGACGGTACCGGCCGGTCCGTGCAGGTGGACCGCGCCCCGCTGGTCGAGCTGCTCTTTTGTGTCGAGCACAGGACCGTCACAGGGCTCGGGAGAGATTGAAAAGCAGTGCGTGCCCTCGTGCACGTCGGTCAGGTAGAGCATCATCTGCAGGAAGCCGCACCGGTAGGGCCGGTCCGTCGCATGCGGCCGGTCCCGGTGCCAGATCTCCTCCGGTTCGCCGTCGCGCGGGACCATGTGGCGTAGGCAGACTTCACCAAGACAGCTGGGGCCCTGGAAAATGGTCTCGATCGGTTTGATTAATTTGGGGTGACGGATCAGTCCGTCGATCTCCGGCGAGGAGATCAGGGGCTCGCAGTTCAGGGTCTGGTGGCCGTGATTGGAAATGGGATGCCAGAAGCAACCCCGGTTCGACCGGTCCTGGTCGTACAGTTTGGTAAAACGGACCAGTTCCTCGCCAACGAAAACCTGGCCGAGGTTGACGTATCCGTTTTGTTTGAAAAAGTCGAGATCCAGCATGCAGGAATCACCGTTCGATAATGGTGGGTTTACTTGCAAAAGAAATGGCGATACATTGCACGCGTCAAGCAAAGCATGCGTCAGACAGAGCACGGGTTAAAAAAGCATACGTCTAGCACTGCACGCGTCAAGCAATGCACACGTCTAGCAATGCACCGTAGCGATTGCTACTTAAGGTAATGTACGCTTTGCAGAGGAAGCTCACCAGCCCACCCGGAGCAACCTTCATGCCCAAAAAAGTCCTGAAAGCCGCCCTGATCGGATGCGGGGGGCGGGGTCGCGGCCATCTCGAGACCATGAAGACCTTCGACGACCTGCAGTTCGTGGCCGTGTGCGATCCGGTGAAGGAACTGCGCGACCTGGTGGCTGAGGAAAACGCAGTCCCGCGGCGATACGGAGACATCGAGGACATGCTGTCGAAGGAAGATCTGGACCTGGCGGTGGTCGCGACGCCGGCCCATCTGAACGGCCAATGCGCGCTGCCCGTCATACAGGCCGGTGTGCACGCGCTCATAGAAAAGCCGCCCGGCCTGTCGGGCGCGGATACCGAGGGGCTCCGCGACGCCGCCAACGCATCCGGAGCGAAGGTGCTGGTCGGCTGGAACCGCCGGTTCCATTCCCTGATCTGCAAGGCCCGAGGCATGATCGAGGAACGGGGACCCGTCACCCAGATCGTGGCGGAATTCCACAAGAGCATGACGCGCCTGCGTGAACGGCCCTTCCCCGACCATCTGCTGGACAATTTCATCTACGAGACGCCGATCCATGCCATCGACCTGACCCGGTCCCTGGCGGGCAGTTCTCCCATCGCCGAACTGCACGCCGTCGCGCGCCGGGCCCGTTCGCCCTTCGTGGACGTCTACGCGGCGCTCATACGCTTCGAAAATGGGTGCGTGGCCCAGCTCACGGCCAATTTCACGACAGACGCCCGCCTGGAGCGCTATGAAATCCACGGCAGGGACTGTTCGGCCTACCTGGAAGGCGTGAAGAGAGCAGTGGTACAGCGGGACGGCAAAGAAGAAGTGCTCGACGCGGTGGAATCCGCCGGAACGGCCGAACAGGCCCGCTTCCTCATCGACTGCATCAAGGAGGACCGGCCCGTGGATCTGCCCGCGGCGGGGCTGGACGAGGCCGTGGAGACGATGAGGCTGGCCGACCGCATCCGAGCGGAGCTGCGCAATTGATCCACGCCCCGGGTTGCTTGACAACCATGCGTCCTCGTGGTAGGATGTTTGTCTACCGTAACGGTCGATTCACCGACGGTAAGCAGCCTGGTGATTTGACTTGATTCAAGTGTGGTGAAACGAGCATTCCGAGAGTGGATAGCAAGAGGAGCCATTCATGACGATTTCTCACTTCATCTACTTTTGCGCGGTGCTTTTCGTTGTTCCCCTGATGATCACGGGATGCGGCGAGGAGGTCGAAATGGCTGATTCCGACGAGCAGCTTATGTCCCTTGCCCGCGAATCCCTCTCCCAGATCGAGGGCGAACTGGCGCTGGATGGTCTGAACGAGCCGGTCGAAGTGATCCGCGATCAGCACGGCATTCCGCACATTTACGCGCAGAACACGGACGACCTCTTCTTCGCCCAGGGTTACGTGATGGCCCAGGACCGCCTGTGGCAGATGGAGCTGTGGCGCCGGTGGCGGGAGGGCCGTCTCGCGGAGATCTTCGGTCCGGAGGCCTTCGACTATGATGCCCGCACGCGGCTCATGATGTACCGCGGCCCCTTTGACGAGCGCGAATGGACCAGCTACCACGCCGAGGGAGAGCGGATCTTCACCGCCTACGCAAACGGCGTCAACGCATTTATCGACGCGCATGCCGACAACCTGCCGGTGGAGTTCAAGCTGACGGGCATTCAGCCCGGCCGGTGGACCAAAGAGACCGTGGTGCGGCGCTGGACCGGACTCTTCTTCCCGAGCGCGGGAAACGACGCGGGGGACGAGATCCGGCTGGCCCGGTCCGTGGCGGAACTCGGCGTCGAGGAGGCCAATCGCCGGGCGGCGCCATTGCCGTGGGATGACCTCGTGGTGCCTGAAGGACTGGACGTGACCCTCGTCCATGAGGAAATCGTGGCCGCGATGCGAAAAGGGGAGGGCGATCCCCTGGTGCCTGGGCGGCTTCCGCAGCTTGAACTCGTCGAGCCGTATACAGGCCTTGTACCCGCGGACCGCCAGGCCGAAGCGCCCACCGAAGAGCAGTTGCTCGAGATCGGCAGCAACAACTGGGCCGTGAGCGGCGCCCTGTCCATCACGGGCCAGGTCATGGTCGTCAACGATCCCCACCGCCGGCTCGAGAACCCGTCGCTGAGATACTATGCTCATCTGAACGCCCCGGGCTGGAACATGATCGGGGCGAGCGAGCCGCCCTTCGTGGGCGTGAACGCCGGACACAACGACCGGGTCGCCTGGGGATTCACCTTCGCGGGGGTCGACGTGAACGATGTGTACGTGGAAGAGCTGCACCCGGACCAGCCCGACATGGTGCGGTGGCAGGATGGCTGGGAACCTCTCCGCGTCATTCGGGAGGAGATCCCGGTGAAGGGCGAAGAGCCCCGCGAGGTCGTGCTCAAGTATAGCCGGCACGGACCGGTGTTTTACGAGGACCCGGACAACGGCGTGGCCTACGCCGTGCGTTCCATCACCCACGAGCCGGGCACGGCCCCCTACCTGGGATGCTTCCGCATGGCCCAGGCGGAGAGCGCGGAGGACTTTTTCGAACGCGCCATGTTCTGGAAGGTGCCTACCCACAACCTGGTATTCGGCGACGTGGAGGGCAATATTGCCTTCCAGGTCTCGGCCCTCACGCCGGACCGAGACGGATGGAACGGCCGGCTGCCGGTCCCGGGTGACGGGCGGTACGAGTGGCAGGGGTTCAGAGACGACTTGCCCCGGGAGTACAACCCCCAGCGCGGCTGGGTAGGTTCAGCGAACAACGATTCCCACCCGCCGGACTACGAGGGCCGGCCGGTCATGTTCCACTCCTCGCGAGGCGTCGAATACTCCCGGATAGAACGCATGAAGCAACTGCTGCAATCCAACCGCAAGTACACCGTCGACGACCACAAGCGTATCCAGTTGGACGCCTATTCGCTGCGCGCAGAGGCAGATATCCCGTCGTTCCGGGGCTGGGTGTCGGACGACGCCGAGGTCGAACGGGCCCGCGGACTGGTCGCAGGCTGGAACGGCGTGCTGGACCGGGACAGCGCCGGCGCGGCAGTGTGGTACCGCTGGCGGGGCGAGGCCGAATCGGCCGCATTCGATCCGGAGACTCCAACTGAGGAACGACAGCCGCTCATCGAAGCGGGCCTGCGCAAGACCGTGGACCGGTTGAAGCGGGAACTGGGCGAGGACTGGGACCAGTGGCGGTACGGGCGGCTTCAGAAAAGCCCATTCACCCATCTCCTGGCGGATGCCTTTTCCCTGCCCGCCGTGGAGCGGTCCGGCGGTTACGGCACCATCGCCGCCACGTCGGTGAGCTTCCGGCACATACTGGACACCGACGACTGGGACCGCTCGGTCTTCATCATCACGCCGGGACAATCGGGCCAGCCGGAAAGCCCATACTACGGCAGCCTGCTGGAAACCTGGGCGGAGGACGAATATCTTCCACTGGCGTTCAGCCGGGAAGCGGTGGAAGGCATTGCGGGACATCGGCTTATGCTCACGCCACGTTGAGCAGCCAGGGTTGATCGGTTGGCTGTGCGTTTCTGGAGGACTGCGTGTCTTCGTCTGGCGGCCGCGGTAGTTCGGCCACCATTGAAACTTCGTCCGGCGGCCGCGGTTGTTCGGCCACCATTGAAACTTCGTCTGGCGGCCCCGGCTGTTCGGCCGGTAATGAAACTCTTGTTGCAGGAGGGACGTTAGACCATTGGAGTACCGTGTTCTGGGAAAGACGGGAATCGGGGTGTCGTGTATCGGCCTGGGCTGCTGGCCCATGGCCGGCGGTGCGAACTGGTCGGGCATCGACGACGATGAGTCCGTCGCCACCATACAACACGCGGAATCGCTTGGAATCAACTTGCTGGACACGGCCAACGGGTATGGAGCCGGCCATAGCGAGCGGATCATCGGCCGAGCGCTCCTGGGCAGACGCGAACGCTACGTGATCGCAACCAAGGTGGCTCCCAGGACGGACGATCCGGACGAGCCGATACAGCAGTACATCGCGCGGAATTGCGAGGGAAGCCTGGAACGGCTTCAGACCGAATACATCGACGTCTACCAGTTGCACGGAGAGCCGGACGAGGCCGACATGCCACCGATCGTGGAGGCGTTGACGCGGCTGGTCGAAGAGGGCAAGATCCGGTGTTTCGGCATCTCGACGTACGAGACGGAAGTCATGCGGTCCCTGATGTCGCTGGGCGACCTGGCGATGGCGCAGATCGGCTACAGCATCGTCAATCCGGTGGGAAAGGCGGGATTGCGGTTCGCGGTGGAGGAAAACCTGGGTACGCTTATTCGCGTGCCCCTTGCGCAAGGCGCGCTGTCCGGCAAGTACTTCGATTCATTGTCCCGGCTCGATACGCAGGACCGCCGGCACGAGCGTTTCGACAATCCCCGAATCCATTCCGCGCTGAGAAAACTGTCGGAACTGTCTTTTCTGGTTGGGGGAGGTAAACGCACCATGGTGCAGGCCGCGCTCCGGTTCGTGCTGGATACCCCGGGCGTGACCTCTGTGATACCTGGTGCGAAGAATCGCGCGCAACTCGAAGAAAATGCCGGAGCGGACTGTGTACCACCCCTATCGGCCGACGAACGGATGCGAGCTTTGGCCATCGGCCGGGAAGCGGACTGGCCGCTTCCGCCCTACACGAACTGGACGTGATGTGCGCAACCGTTCCGATCATGATGAAGCATCCGTACTGGACGTGATGTGCGCATTCGTTCCGGTCGGAACGTGCGCATCCCTACGGATGAATGGCATGTTTTCCAAACTAAGTAATCGGAGGAAATCGATGCGGCGTTTGACGTTATGCTTTTTACTGGTATTCTTGACGGGATGCGGACGGGTGTTCCTGGGCGAAACGCAGAAAGTGGAAATCAACGTTACGCCGGCAGATGCCCGGATCAAGATTCCGGATCGCATCGACCGGGACACGAATCCGTTTACGATCGAACTTCCGCGGAATGAATCCCACCTGGTGGAAATCTCCAAGCCGGGCTAC
>JAPOOT010000495.1 GCA_026713285.1 Gemmatimonadota bacterium
AGGAATCTCTGATCAAGTCCCTGGCATTGTTTTCATGAATAAGGTAATATGAACTCGGTATCGGTCGTACGTTGTGCAGCGCCCTTTCACCTTCAGGATCAAGCGGGGTACGCGTCCATGAAACAATCGAGTTTTTCCGATATGGCCTACGATCAGAAGAAGAAGAAGACGCGCAAGGAACGCTTTCTGGGCGAGATGGACGCGGTGCTTCCCTGGGACCTGTTGCTCGCGCCCATCCTGGCGCACTATCCGAAGGCGGGCGGCGGCAGGCGCCCGATCGGTGCTCCGGTGATGCTCAGGATCTACTTCATGCAGCAGTGGTACGGCCTTTCGGATCCGGCCATGGAGGACAGCCTCTACGACGTGGAATCGATGCGCCGCTTCGCGGGCGTGGACCTGAACGGCGTGCCCGACGAGACGACGATCTGCAAGTTCCGCCATCTTCTGGAAGCCCATGGACTGACCGAAGCGTTGTTCGACCGGACAAAGCGCTATCTGTCGGATCGGGGCATGATGGTGAGCGAAGGCACGATCGTGGACGCGACGATCATCCATGCGCCGTCGTCGACGAAGAACAAGTCGGGGAAAAGGGACCCCGAGATGGCCAGCACGAAGAAGGGCAACACCTGGCACTTCGGCATGAAGGCCCACGTGGGCAGCGATCCGAAGGGACGGGTGCACAGCGTGGTGGCCACACCCGCCTCGGTGCACGACGCCAAGGCGATGGAGGCCTGTCTGCATGGCAATGAGAAGGCGATCTACGGCGACAAAGCCTATGCGGACCAGGTGCGAAAGCAAAGGGCAGAAGAAGAAGGCGTCGTATGGCGGGTGCATCGCAAGGCCAACCGGGGCAGGCGCCTCAACTGCGCGGACCGGTCATTCAACCGAAAGAGCAATCGCGTACGAGCAAGGGTCGAACATCCCTTTGGCATCATCAAAAACCTGTGGGGCTATCGCAAGGTCAGGTACCGGGGTCTTGCCAAGAACACGGCCCATCTCTTCACCCTGTTCGCCCTGGCCAACTTCCATCTGGCCCGGCGGGAACTGGCGGCCACATAGGGCGTAGTGCGTCCAGACCGGTCGAAACCGGTCGGAGAGGACGTTCCGGAGCCCGGCCGGGACCGGAAACACCCTCACAAGTACCCCAACGACACCATTTTCAGCATGACTGTACTCTGAAATGACTCATATTTTACCTCGTGGTCGGACAACCGGGTAGATCAGAGGTTCCTATAGATCATCCATGCCATTGCGTACTTCTCCCGATGAGTTGGCTGAATCCGTTGCATACAACGTCGCCTACACCGAATCCGATGTGTTCGACGTGTTTTCCTTCGGTCCGATTTCGCCTGGATGATGCAACAGTTCCTGACCTACGTATTGCTGATCGACGGCGGGACAGACACCCTTCACGGTCTCCTCGAAAAGCTGGAAGCATTCCCTTCCGTCTACCTCCCTGGGATCTTTTCAAATCATACATACACCCTCGAGACCCTGTCCGAAGTTTATTTCTCTCCCTTCGCGTACTGGGGGCAGATGAAGGGGGAGATCAACTACTCGTATTTCGCCCTCGCGTACTTGGTGCTCATATCGTTCATGACGGTGGCGAATTACATGAATATCAACATCGCCCACCTGGTTCGGCGGTTGAAGGAGATTGGCCTGCGCAAGTCCTTCGGGGCGGGCAAGTCGGCGGTGGTCTGCCAGTTCGTCGTGGAGACCCTGATGAACTGCCTCGTCGCCGTAGCCATCCTCGATCGTATGTGTAGTGATGTTGCGGGCGAGTGGAATCCCCCTCCTCGAGCACCTCTCCCGTTCCGAAATCGGCGTGGAATATATCGGGTTCCTGGGGCTCGCCTTCCTCGTCATTGGGCTTGTATCGGGAATCTGCCCAGCCTTCGTGTTCGACCGGATCAGCCCGGTCGACATGCTGGCAAACAGGGTGTCCGGATCCTGGACCGCCAACTCGCTCAGGAAGGGGTTGCTTTTCTTCCAGCTCGCCATATCCGTTGCCTTGCTTTTACTTACCGGACTGATCTACAACCAGGTTAGCTACCTGACGGACAAGCCGATGGGGTATGAGAAGGAGAACAAAATCGTGATTCCGTTTTCGGCATCGGCCGGCTGGCACGAGAGGTTGACGGAGCAATTCGAAAGACATCTCGGGATAGAAAACGTCAGTTCGGCTATAGGATACCCCGGAAGTTTCCCTGGAGCCATCGTCCCGTCTGTCGCAAAAGGATCGGATGTCGAAGAGCGCATCAAGGTCATTGGCGTGGGGCGTAACTTCCTTGAAACGCTCAAGATAGAAACAATCCATGGGAGATCGTTCGTTGAAGACGAGTTCCGCGGCGCCGTCCTGCTGAACGAATCCGCTTTCGATGCGTTGCGTCTGAGTGAAGAGGACGTGGATGCCGAGCAGGAAATCGCTTACGAAAAGGTACGTCTCGTGGGCGTCGTGTCCGATTTCCACCTCGAGTCGCTCCACCATGAAATCGGACCCTTGATGATCAAACACAGAGATTCCGGTTTGACCCACCTGATCGTGGATATCCAGCCGTCGGAACGGGAGGCCACCCTGACTTATCTGTCAAGTACGTTTAGTCAGTTGCTGCCTAATAACAGTTTCGATTACTTTTTTCTAGATGAGAAACTGGATGAGATCTACCAGAGCGACCGGCAGATCCTGGAGACGCTTCTCCTGCTGGCCCTGGTCGCCTTCGCCCTCGCCGTGGCCGGTATCTACAACTACGGGGTGTTTTTTACCCTCAACAGGATCCGGGAAGTCGCCATTCGCAAGATCCACGGCGCAACCGCCGGCGACATAATCCGGATGAACGTCAGGGCCATAACCAGGTCCGTCGGACTGTCCCTGGTCATCGCGCTACCTGTCGTCTACTGGGTATACGGCCTCTGGATTGCCAGTTACGCATACCGGGCGGATGTGTCCCCGGTACTGGTTGCCGTGCCCGTGCTGGCGGTGTATGTTCTCAACTGCGCCATGGTGACCCGCGAAACGCTTAAGACCGCCGGCATGAAACCCGCGGAAGTGATCCAGAACGTCCAGCAGTGATCCAGAACGTCCAGCAGTGATCCTCTGGTCTGTCTGGTCTGCCTGGTCTGGCTGCCCCGTCCCGTCCGCAGAAAGGAATCCTCATGTCTCTGAAGTTCGCGTACCTCGGCCTGTGGCACAGCCACGCCGTCATGCACATCCACGACGCCGCGAGCCGGCCCGACGAATTCCAGCTCGTGGGCGTTTACGAGCCGGATCCCGCGATCCGGGAAGCGAAACTGGGGGACTGGGCGGCGGATCTGCCGGACATCCCGGTGTTCGAATCGATCGAGCAGGCGCTGGCGAGCGACGCGGAGGCGATCATCTGCGAGGGGCGGGTCTCGGAGAACCTGGCTTACGCAGAGCGGGCGCTGGGAGCGGGAAAGCACGTGCTGCTCGAGAAACCGGCGGGCGTGGACATGCCACGGCTCGAACGGCTTCACGACACGGCGCGGCGCAAGGGCCTCCACCTGCAGATGGCATACATGTGGCGGTACAACCCGGCGATCGCGGAGATGATCCGGCTATGCAAGGCCGGCGCGCTGGGAGATCTTTTCTACTTCAGGGGGCACATCCCGAAGCCCATGGGTTACCACGCCCGGCTGGTGGAAGAGCTCGACCGGTACAAGGGATCCCTCTATTTCGAAATGGCCGGACATCTGGTCGATATCATGGTGGCGTTCATGGGCGCGCCGCGGCAGGTGAACGCCACGCACGCGAGTCATTACGGCGAGCGAAAGCACGTGGACAACGCGGTGGTCGTCCATCAGTTCGACAACGGTGGCCTGGGGACGATCGACACCGCTTCGATGCACGTGGAAAGCGGCAGGACCCGGCGCATCGAGCTATACGGTACCGGGGGGACGGCCATCCATACCCCGACCGGTTCGAATAACCTGACGCTGTCCCTGCAACGGCCCTTCGAGCACTATGGCACGGGCTGGCAGGAGTTGACCGTACCCACGCCGCCGGGGCCGCCCTCGCTGTTGACCGAACTCGCGTCCTGTATAGCTGGCGCGAAGGATCCCGACTATACCCTCGAGCACGATCTGGCGGTGCAACAGACCCTCTTCGCGGGGTGCGGGATCAAGGATGGTTCGGCGATGACGGATGTGCCTCATTCGGCAAAAAGCAGTTGACAGAAACCGCCCGATCGGTATATTTACCTTTAGACGACGCGGGGTGGAGCAGTCTGGTAGCTCGTTGGGCTCATAACCCAAAGGTCGGAGGTTCAAATCCTCCCCCCGCTACTCCGATCGAACAGGGGCGGTTCCCGGATCGCCCCTGTTTTTTTTGTGCCAGTTATTACCCGTAAAAACCCCGCTAAGCCCCTGATACCAGGGCCTGGCGGGGTTTTTCTTTTTTCTTGCATGATCCCCAATATCCCTTATTCCAGTATATTTCGTTGGCATCAATGTGGGGTTGGAGGGCACTTAATTGAATAACATTTTCGCTATGAGAAAGATCACCGCTACAGAAGTGAGATCGATCACCTGGCCCGGCCTGCACCGTGCAGGCGAAACGTTTTTTTGCGTCAAGCCCAGCGGCCGAAGATCCTGGATACAGCAGGTCGTGATCGGCGGCCGCCGCATCGACATCGGCCTGGGAGCTTATCCCGCGGTATCCCTGGCCAAGGCGCGCCGGAAGGCTACTGAATACCACGCCACGATCGCCATGCCATGCCCATACCTGGCGATCTGCCAGTCGGCCATCTGCGCTGCCCTGTGGCGAAACCGTTCGCCATCGAATATTCGCTATCTCGTCGCATGATGACGCCTGTCGGTTATTGGATCGCGTACTCCAGGAGTTGACAGCATATCTCGAACAGCCACAGACCCAAAGCCGGGCGCAGAATGAACGCCCGCCATGAGACGCGGCCTGCGCCTTCCTTTTTCATGCTGTTCCCCTTGTACGAGAAAGGGCGCCGGGATGTAAGGATACAGCCTTGTGACTGATGACGACGCCGTGGGCGATGGAAACGTGCCAGGCCAGGCACTCGGCAAGCGGCCAGGCCGAACGCAAAACGCCCCCGACCTGTGATAGCGTCGAGGGCGTCTTAATGGTTCGCGATGGCGGCCGGAATCAGAAACCGGCCACAGCATCAGTCGCCGCCGCCGGTTTCCCGTTCGTTTCAACGGTCTTGATGTCCAGCGCACTCGTCTGCCCCCTGAAGAAATCAAGCTTGCGCTCGCCGTATACGTGCAGTTGGTCGCACTGGAACACCGGCCGATCGACCTTGCCACTCGGCGGCCTGAACGTACCGACCTTGACCAGGATCAGCGTGTCGGCAATGATCGGCAGGCCGCCGGCGTCCTTCCTGACCTTGCCCTTCGCATCGAAGGCCGACCGGAGCACCGGGTCTGTCTGGATGGAGTAGTACACGGCGCCGTAGTCGATCTTTTCGCCGTCGTACTTTGCATTGCTGGCCATGTTGGCCCCTCTGTCGAACGCCCGGTCCTGCCGGGCTGTGATGGGTGCGGACCATGCGCTGATCCTATCACTAATATACACCTAAACCACTGAAGTAGATAGACTTACACGGATTTAAAGGGGTACACCAGGGGTTTTGTGAGGGCAAGCCCGGGAAGGACCTTGGTCCCTTACCTGTCGGTTTTTTAAAAAAATGCACTGGAGAAATAATGAGAGGGGAAATCCCAAGCGGGCCCCTCCGGAGCATGGACATAAAAAAAGCCCCCGGGGATCCTTCCCCGAGGGCGTGTTTAGCGGATCGGTTGTGCTCGATCACTGCAGCTCGTTGGCATTGGCCCTGATCTGTTCCCACAGGCCGGGGAGCATCTCAGGGGTTTCTGGAATCGGATCAGTTGAAACTCGCGGGTCTTCGACGGCATTGGCCCTGATCTGCTCCAACAATGCAGACCGTAAGTCCGGAGTTTCCGGCATCGGATCGGCAGCAACTCTCGGGTCTTCGACGGCATTGGCCCTGATCTGCTCCAACAATGCAGACCGTAAGTCCGGAGTTTCCGGCATCGGATCAGCCATAACTCTGGGGTCTTCGACCGCCCTGGCTTTAATCTGCTCCCACAGAGCCGGCCAGCGGTCCATGCGCTCTTCCTGCTGGGCCATCGTATCTTCGGGCGCCGTTTCCTTGTCCTGGGGATACACCGCCAGAGGTCCCGCAGACAGTGCCAGCACGATTCCTGCGACGATCGCCAATCTGGTCATGATACACCTCCCATGAAGGAATTTGGATTGATTCTGCCTTATTTGACATCGCATGGGGGTTTTTGGTTGTATGGTCGACGGCTGTCCGGACAAAGAAACTCCTGCCTTTCGATTACTAACAACTGGTTTGAGAAAACACGAGTTGGGTATGAATGTGGAAATGCGGGTTGTTTAAAAGGAGAGAACGTGACAGTGCGGCCTAACCTCTGCATCATGGTGGCCGTCCTGCTGATCCAGGCCGCGGAAATGCCATCCGGACGGGCCACCGAGCAGGAATACTCCACCTGGGGCTTACCGCGTCGCTATCCTTTGTGGGAGGCGACGAGACGGCACTGTCCTGGGTGGCCTCCGGGGAGACCAGGACCAGTAGGCCGGCGCCAGGCGGGAACGTGGACGCCCTCTTCCGGGCATCCTTAGGCCAGGTCGGACGGGGATACCCGGGAGACCGTGGATCGGATCGGCGCGGATCTGCGCTGCGCCGACGAGCTGGTGGTGAAGTTGCTCGAGGGCGACTTGGCATGACGCGCTAGTGTTTTCGGCCAGGGCGGCGGACGCGCCCTGCTTGTGGACTTGGCCGACGACGTCGACGACAGCGGAAGGGGTCTCCACGGTCGGCCACGTTTAATCGATGAACATGAAAAGGGCGGTGTAGTCGTGCGTATCCAGTCGTAGAATGCTCAAAATCCATGTCAGGTGGATACACAATGGCACAGTTCACTACCCAAACAGTTTCTTACGGACTTCGTCCTTCGGGTCACACAGAAATGATGCCACGTCGGATACGATTCGGTTCAATGTTCCGATCCGCACTGGGCGATGGTCCGGAACCGTCACGCTGTGCTCGTTTGTTGTCGTCCTCAAAGTCACAGTCATGTGGCTGCCCCTCGTTCTTCTTAAGCGGTAGCCGTAGTGCCGCCTCAGCAGTTGGACGACCTGTTCTCCGGACAAATCTCTGGGGAGCTTCATACCGCGATGGCTTCCTCGCGGACCTGGTGTAGCCTGATAACCTTGGGCGTGTCGATTTCGTCAAAATGGCATAGCACGGCCTCTCTCGCCATTTCCTTGAGTTCGTTCCAATCCTCGCCCTGCGTGAAGATGCTGTGCCCGAGTGCGCGTGCCTCATATCCGCCCTCGTCGGACTCGATCACCTCGAAGATGATTTCGCTCGGTGCTGCCATCGATTCCTCCATTTGAGATTACGAAGTTCAAGGATCCAAGCTGTGTTGACCATCGTTTCAATCTAACAGACGTGCACCGGCCGCTTAACTCCCGCTTATAAAACCACCCGACGATACCTATCAATGCAACTACTATAATGCCCAACACAGCAATCTTGTTGGTACGACTTGTTTTTCCAATCTCAAGCATCTCAATGGCTGTCGGAAGAGACATCCCTATCCGCTTGTGGTAATAATGCGAAGTTAAAATCAGTCCGTCAATACTCTTGATCCAAAACTTCGAGCGAGTAAAATCTGGAGAGAGAGAACCGACCCAAGGCGCTCCGAAAAGGAAACCCACATGAAACTCGTCAGGGTTGATTACGACAAACTGAATGGCAAGCAGAAATAGGCATACAACTACCACAAGTTCGCGTGGGCCCTGGTTATTTGGGATTCGACTGCATCAGATTGCCAAACGACTGGCGGAGCGCCGATTTCTTTGCCTATCACAAAGACAGCAGAGAGATCTTGATGGTGCAACTCAAGGCGCGTAAGACGATTGACAAAAGTAGGTAGACAAAAACCTGTACATCTGCTTCCCCGATGGCGATGTCTGGTACCTGGCCCTGCACGATAAATTGTTGCACATCGTTGGCGAGGTATCCGGCGCTCTCGAAACTTCTGACTGGTGCGACAAAGGGGTATATTCCTGGCCAAACGGCCCGTCCCAAAAAGTCCGTGACGCGCTCTTACCGTGTGCGCTCAAGCTCAATGCCAATTCGATGTGCGAGAGCCTGCAGTGACCAGATATGTGTGGTTTGTTTGGATATCTTTCCTGAACTTGAGATAGGCGTTCAGCGTCTTCGGACTTGCCCTCATCAAAGCCATCAACTGCCATTCTCGCAAGAACTTCACATCATCTGGATCGGCATCTGGCGGGACTTGATCAGCACCACTGAATGCCTTTGAAAAAAGTTCAGTAATCGATTCGTATTTCTGAACCTTCAGTTCTCTAAAAAGAGCAGTGGTTTCGTTTCTTCTGTCCCACAGCTTGCCCACCCAAACGCCCACCAAGCTCCCAATAAACGCTACCAATACTACGAGTATTTTGTCATCCATTTGCATCTCCGTTCCTACTTCGCATAATGATCGTTATTGACACCCGTCACGCGCTGCAATCATTGATCTTCGGATGGAGTTGCTGATGGAGATTAACAGTCAAACCGCCCGTAGCGATTCGGTCAGGTGCCTGTGACACCCTCCGACTGTATCGGCGGCCGAAGAAGCGCGGCAGAGCAGGCTCATATTTCCGGCGCGTGGTATGCCGGGGCGCCTGCCTCGCTTACGGACACTTTCTGCACCCGCGCCCGTATCGTTAGCCCCGGCTGCGGAGTCATTCCTCCCAATCATGTCGTTATTGTTACCTGGTAAGGATATCCACACACAGTACCAGTAGTACCACCGTTCCTATAAAGCTCAAATTGACCCACATAGTGAACCTTGTCACGAGCAGATTCCGGATGTTCTCCAGGACGGTCAGCACGGTTTCCGGTGCTTGGTTCGCTTGTTCATTTTG
>JAPOOT010000075.1 GCA_026713285.1 Gemmatimonadota bacterium
AAGCACTACGGATGGCAAGCAACGTACTCGTATGGATTGAACAGGAGGATGGGCAGGCGGACCCGATCGCCTGGCAGGCGATGGCCGCCGCGGCGAAAGTCGCCGGCGATCTCGACGGATCCCTGACCGCCGTCGTTTTCGGCGACCCGGTCGCCGATATCGCAAGGCAGGCCATTGAAGCCGGCGCGGACCGCGTATATACCACGGAAGACGCTTCCCTGGTCCGCTATCGGGTAGAGCCCTATGCAAAACTGCTGGCGCGGATACTGGAGAACGAACCGCCCTCCGTAATCCTGGCGGGGGCAAGTACGGCCGGCCTCGAGCTAACGGCCTATGTCGCCGCCCTCACCGATGCGGGCCTGGCGCCGGACTGCACGGACCTGCACATCGAGGGAGACCAGGTGGTCGCGGTCCGACCGGCCCTGGTGGGCAACCTGGTTTCCACTTTGAAATTCACAGGAACCGGGCACCGGATTATCACGGTACGGCGCAATATATTCCAACCCGCCGACAGAGATGAATCCAGGACCGGGGAAACCATAGACATTCCTGCCGAACAGGCAGAAGACGAGATCCCAACCCGGGTGGATTCCGTCGAGACCGCGGACGGCAAGGTCAGCCTGACCGAAGCAAGCATAATTGTTTCAGGCGGCCGCGGCGTGGGCGGACCGGAGGGCTTTCAGCCCGTACGGGAACTGGCTGACGCCCTGGGCGGCGCGCTCGGCGCGAGCCGGGCCGCGGTGGACGCCGGTTGGATCCCCTATGCCCACCAGGTCGGCCAGACCGGTAAGACGGTTCAGCCGGACCTGTACATTGCCTGTGGAATCTCCGGTGCGATTCAGCACCTGGCGGGCATGAAAAACGCCCGTGTGATCGTTGCCATCAACAAGGACGCCGACGTGCCGATCTACAAGTACGCTCATTACGGTATTGCCGGCGACCTGTTCAGCTACCTGCCCGCCATAGCGGAAGAAGTGAAGAAACGGCTGGGCCGGTAATCCGGCACACCGTGCATCGCGTCTTCACTCGGCGGCACATCGAGATCGCAGGACGCCGATGCTTTCTCCCATCGAAAAAACCCTCTTCGCGATCGTCGCAGTTGTCTCGCTGTACCTGGCATCCGTCACCTTTCGGCGCATGATCCGCATAATTGAGCGAGGCCAGGGGCGCCTGTCCTGGGACAGACCTGCCGGCCGGTTGATGACCGGGATCAAGGCGGTGGTCAGCCAGAACAACATGATCCGAAACCGGCCTTTCGTTTCCCTGGCGCACACGGCGATCGCCTGGGGGTTTATCCTCTACGTGGCAGTCAACCTGATAGACGTGCTGGAAGGCATGGTACCCGGCTTCGTTCTCCCGGGCGAGAACGCCGCCGGGAGGATATATCGGCTCCTCGTCGATCTAATGACCGCGGCGGTGCTGGCAGGTATGGTCGTCCTGCTCATCCGACGATTCATCGTGAAGTCCAGGACCCTCGACGTCGCTCCGCAGGTTAAATTGCACCCGGGCGCGGTGGACGGCATCAAGCGCGATTCCCTGATCGTGGGGTTTTTCATCCTCGGCCACGTCGGTTTCCGGCTGCTGGGCGCTTCTTTCGACATCGCCATACACGGTCCGGACCCCTGGCAGCCTGTTGCCGCGCTGGCAGCCGGACTCTGGGCGGACCTGGGACCTTCATTCCAGACTGCTGGGCTGCATGCCAGCTGGTGGATCGCCGTCGGGCTGGTGCTGGCCTTCCTGCCCTGGTTCCCTTATTCGAAACATGCCCACCTGTTTATGGGCCCCTTCAACCTGATGACGTCTCCGGATCGAAACAGTCCCGGCGCGATGGATGCCCTGGACTTGGAGGACGAAACCATCGAGCAGTTCGGCGCCGGCCGGATCACCGACCTGAACCGGACCCACATTACGGACGCCTTCGCCTGCATCATGTGCAACCGGTGCCAGGACGCCTGCCCGGCCTATGCCACCGGCAAGGAATTGTCACCCGCTGCCCTCGAGGTGAACAAGCGGTACTACCTTCGCGACCACATGAAAACCCTGGCGACGGGTGGAGTCGACGAAGAACCGCTACTCACCTACGCCATGAGCGAAAGCGCGCTGTGGGCGTGTACGACCTGCGGGGCCTGTACCGAAGCCTGCCCCGTCGGCAACGAACCCATGTTCGACATCCTCTCCATGCGCCAGAACCAGGTGCTGATGGAAAGTGCCTTTCCGAATGAACTGAAAGGCGCCTTTACCGGAATCGAACGGAACGGCAATCCCTGGCAGATGGCCACGGACCGCATGGAATGGACCGAAACCCTGGATTTTAAGGTACCGACCGTCGCGGAGAATCCGGACTACGATGTGCTGCTATGGGTCGGCTGCGCCGGCGCATTCGACCCGGGCGCCCGGGACACGGCACGGGCCATCGCCACAGTCATGCACCGGTCCGGTATAGACTTCGCCGTGCTCGGAAACGACGAGTCCTGCACGGGAGATCTGGCGCGAAGAGCCGGAAACGAGTATCTTTTCAGTATGGCTGCCGAAGGCAACATCGAAACGCTGAACGCGGCGGGCGCCGACCGTAAACGCATCGTCACGGGTTGCCCCCACTGCCTCCATACCCTGAAGAACGAGTACGGCGCGCTGGGCGGGCGTTACGAGGTCATGCACCACACGCAGCTCATCGCCGATCTCAGGATCGACGGCAGGATCGCGGTAAACGGAGAGGAAGGGACGCGGGCAACCTATCACGACCCGTGCTATCTGGGACGCCACGGCGGCGAGTACGAAGCGCCTCGGGAAGCGCTGGCGGCCGCGGGGCCAAACCTGGTGGAGATGGCCCGGAGCAGGAACCGGTCATTCTGCTGCGGAGCGGGCGGCGCCCAGGTCTGGAAAGAAGAAGAAGAAGGCAGGGAAGCGGTCAGCGATAATCGTTTCCGGGAGGCCAGAGAAACCGGGGCGGACACCCTTGCCGTGGGATGTCCCTTCTGTGCCAGGATGATGAACGACGCCAACAAGCGGGCCGGCGAACCCATGCGGGTCCGGGATATCGCCGAGATCGTGGCGGAATCCATGCAGGAATAACCGGAGAACACGACGATGACTGCTGACGGTGAACGCATGGTCTTTCTGGACGGATCCAGACTGATCATCGAAGCGATGGCCCGGGCCGGGGTGGGCGCTTACATCGGATACCCCATCACGCCCGTCAACTGGCTCTTCGCGGGCGCCAAGCAGCGCATCCCCATTGCCCTGGAAGCGCCGGACGAGATCACCGCGCTACAGTGGTCCGCCGGTTTTTCGTCTTCGGGCGTGTTTCCCGTCACCGCCTCCGCCTTTCCAGGTTTCGCCCTGATGATCGAATCCATCAACATGTCCTTCATGATGGAACTGCCCATGGTCATTATCCTCGCCCAGCGCCTCGGGCCAAGTACCGGTTCGGCCACGACGGGCGGCCAGGGGGATCTGCTCCTCCTCAGGGGATGCATCTCCGGAGGGTATTCGATTCCGGTGTTCTGTCCCTCGAACCTGAACGATTGCTGGGACATGGCGGCCGCCAGCGTGCATACGTCGGTAAACCTCCGCACACCGGTGGTGTTATTGACCTCGAAGGAAATGGTCATGACCAACCAGAACATGGACATTTCCGGACTGAGGGAAGTGCAACGGGCGGAACGCCACCTGTTCGAAGGAAACGGGGAGTACAAGACTTACGGGGTCAACGGGAACCTGGCGCCGCCATTCCTGCCTCTGGGCAACGACCTGCACCAGGTCCGGCTGAATTCATCTACCCATGACATGGAAGGTATTACGCAGAAGAACAGCCTCGAAGCCCTCGGCAATACCGAACGGCTCAAAAACAAGATCGAACAGCGTATCGATGACTACACCTATTTCGACCACGATTGGACCGAAGACGCCGATACGGTCATCCTGACCTACGGCATCTCGGCGGAAGCCGCGAGGGAAGCGGTCGGTTCACTCCGCTCGGGCGGCGACTCTGTCTCGCTCCTGGTCATGAAAACGCTGCTGCCGGTACCGCCCCGAATCTACGAATTGCTTGATGCGTACGAGCACATCGTCGTCGTGGAGGAGAATATCTCCGGCCTGCTTCGGGAACTGCTCTTTGGCAACCGTCAGGACGACCGGGTATTCGGTGTCAACAAAATCGGCAATATGATCACCCCGCAGGAGATCGCGGAAGGAGTAAGGCAATGCAGGAAACCATCCTGAATGACTTGAAAATGCCCTACTGCCCGGGCTGTGGTCATACCGTCGCCAACAAATCCATGAGCAAGGCGCTCTCGGACATGGACGTGGACCCGCTCGACGTCATCGTGGTAAGCGACATCGGCTGTACGGGGCTCGTGGATCCGCTCCTGACCTGCCACACCATTCATGGGCTCCACGGCCGGGCGGTCGCCCTGGCCATGGGCATCCGCATGGGAATGGAGCATCCGGAGAAGAAGATCATCGCCCTGCAGGGCGACGGCGGCGCCACAATCGGCCTGCAGCACCTGCTCGAAGCGGCACGGCACAATCTGGATCTCACCCTCGTGGTTCAGAACAACATGGTATACGGGATGACGGGCGGCCAGACCAGTGGACTGTCCTCCACCGAGTTCAAGGAACCGGAGCGACCGGAATCGGCCGTGCCAGGATACGACATCTGCGCCCTGGCGCACAACGCCGGCGCGGCGTACACCGCGCGGACGTTCATCGGCAAGGACACTTCCGAGCTCTGGCATGAGGCCCTGTCCACACCCGGATTCTCCCTCATCGAAATCGTGGAGATGTGTCCCGCGTACGGAATGAGGAAAGTACAGGAACTCCATGATACGGCGGACTACGAGAGCGTGGTATCGCGGAACAGTCGCGCTGTCGGCATGCCGCACCGGGCTACCGGCCGCTCCCTGTTGGATGGAATGAAGCCTATCGAACGCACTTGCGCTGCGCCGCTGGACGGCCGCCTGGAGATCATCGTCGCCGGTTCGGCCGGTGAGGCCATTCAGTCCGCGGGTGACCTGCTGTCCACCGCGGGCATTACGGCCGGCCTGTCCGCCACCAAGAAGGGCGACTACCCCATCACGATCGGCACGGGGTTTTCCGTCGCGGAAGTCATCCTCTCCAGGAACCCAATCCATTACACCGGGATCGACTGTCCCGACATCATGATCGTCATATCGCAGGATGGGCTGGAAAAGGTGCGGTCCCGCATCGGCAGCCACACCCTGGTGATCGCGGACAAGAAGCTTGGTACCGAACTTGGAGGGAGTCCCGGTCCGCCCGGTCCGTCCAACGTGGTGACCGGGGATTTCAGAAAGACGGGCGGACTGAAAGGCGCCGCGCTGGCCGCCATCGCCCACTGGCTCCAGGACAACGGGTTTCTGCCCATCGAAGCCCTCATCGAAGCCGCCAGCCGACACAAGCACGGCGACAAGATGAAGGTAATCATCGACAAGGCCGTTGCGGCGTAGCAATCTCCTTTTTACACAGTATTCCGGTAATCCTCCTTGCGCATAGTCTATTTCGACATCGACAGTCTGAGACCCGACCACCTGGGTTGCTACGGCTACGGCCGGCCCACGTCGCCCGCCATCGATGAAATCGCCGCGCAGGGGATGCGGTTCGACCGGTACTACTGCGCGGACTCTCCCTGCATGCCTTCTCGGCACGGCTGGATAACCGGCCGTTTCGGGATCAACAACGGCGTGGTGACCCACGGCGGTCCCGCTTCCAGGCTTCACATCCTGGAGCAGCGCTACGGCGGGCCCGACGAACGGAACCAGTTGGTGCAAAGACGGCTGCGCCAGCACGGCTACGACACGGTCTGCTTCTCCAACTTCCCCACCCGGCACTGCGCGGCCTGGTTCGGGCTGGGCTGGTCGGAGTTCCATTCGCCCAACCTGAAGACGGGGGCCGAGACGGCGGACGAGGTCAACGAAGCCGTGCTGCGATGGATCGCCGCGAACGGCGGCCGGGACGATTACTTCCTGTACATCAACTACTGGGACCCGCACCGGGTTTACGAAGCGCCCCGCGACCGGTTCGAACGCATGGCGGCCCATCCACCGGCGGTGAACTGGCCGGACAACGAGGCGATCCGCGGCCACCAGGACATCGACGGCTGGTTCACCGCGTCCCATCTCTTTCCCCGGGACCGGCCCAGTCCCACGCCGAATATGCCGGACGCCATCCGGAACACTGACGACCTGAATCACCTGGTGACCGGATACGACGCGGAGATCCGGTACGCCGACCATCACGTGGAGCAGGTGCTGGACGCCCTGGGCAGCCTGGACGACACGGCTGTCATCGTCTCGGCGGATCACGGCGAGGCCATGGGAGAGCACGGCATCTACGGGGATCACGTCTGCGCCGACGAATGCATACACCGGGTCCCGCTGATCATCAAGTGGCCGGGGACTACGCCGCCAGGATCCTCTTGTGACGACCTGCTGTACAATGTGGATTTCAGCGCCACGCTGATCGACCTGATTGGCGGGGAAGTACCGGAATACTATGACGGCCGGTCTTTCGCGGAAGGACTCGCGACCGGACGCTGCCAGCTGCACGACTACCTGGTCTGGGGTCACGGCCTGTACACGCTTCAACGGGCGGTGCGGACACCCGGCCATCTCATGGTCAGGACGTACGATGACTTCGGTTACCGGTTCGATCCGGTGGCCTTGTATGATATGCGTAACGACCCGAATCAGACGTACAACCTGGCCCGGGAACGGCCGGAAATCCAGCAACGCATGGATCACTACCTGTCGGAGTGGCTGCACGAACAACGCGTCAAACCCTACGCCATCCCCGATCCCATGGAGGTCGAATGGCGGGAACGCCAGTCCGCCTGACGCAAAGACGCCGCGACGGCCTGCTGACGCAAGGACACAGGCCGAGCAGGCCCGGTGACGCAAGAACACAGGCCGCGCAGGCCCGCCTGATCCAGTATCTATAAACCGATGCGAGACCTGATTGACTGACACATCCACCCATACCACGACGAGTGAATCCCCGCCAACCTCCGTAATTACGTCGAGGTCCCTCGCCACGGGACTGGTCCTGGCCATCATCCTCAACATCTGGGTGACGTACGGGACCTATATCCTGCACACATCCCGCATGTCGGTGGCCCACCTGCCCATCTCCGCCCTGGCGCTCTTTCTGCTCGTCACCTTCGTGTACAATCCCCTCGTACGCGGTATGTCCCAACGGGCCGCATTCACCGGCAGAGAACTCGCGCTGATCTTCTGCATCCTGCTGATTTCGAGCCTCATACCCGGCAAGGCCTTCGTGTCGTACTTCCTGACCATCATATCGACGCCCTTTTACTTCGCCCAGCCGGAAAACCAGTGGGTGGAGCTCTTCCACCCCTTTCTGCCGGAATGGCTCGTGGCGAGCAACCAGAACAACGCCATGGGGTGGTTTTACGAAGGGCTGCCTCCGGGAAGCGCCATACCCTGGTCCCCGTGGATCATCCCCGTCGCCTGGTGGATGAGCTTCTTCGTCGCGATATTCGTCGTCGGCGCCTGCGTGGCCACCATATTCAGAAAACAGTGGGTGGAGTACGAGCGGCTTACTTTTCCCCTCGTCCAGGTACCCCTCGAACTCATAGCCGGGGACCAGTCTCCCGGTCGCTGGCCGAAACTGGTCTACGACCGCCTGTTCCAGATCGGGTTCGTCCTCGCACTGGCCATCGCACTCTGGAATATCGTGTCCTTCGCCCATATCGTGCCGCAGCTCCCCGTCGGCACCTTCTTCGAGACTCCGCTCCAACTGAGTCCGATGTTCCCTTCCATCCCCCTGCGTATCAGCCCCTACATGCTCAGCTTCGGCTACTTTATCAACGTAGACATCCTGTTGAGCATCTGGGTCTTCTTCATGCTGGGACTGCTAGAAATCGGTGCGCTGAATTACATAGGACTCAACACGGCCAGCAGCGGTCCCGGCGGCAGCGGCGGCGTCAACGCGCAGTTTTTCGGCGGATTCCTGGTGTACGTGGGTTACAGTCTCTGGGCCGCCAGGCGGCACCTGGCAGGCGTTGTCAAGAAAGCGATGGGGCGGGATTCCGGACTGGACGATACAAAGGAACTCGTTTCCTACAGGACCGCCGTGATCGGGTTCCTGCTCGGATCCGCCTTTATCTGCGCATGGCTGTACCAGTCCGGCCTGTCGTATTCGGTGATGGCGGTGTTCCTGGCCTTTCTGTTCATACTATACTTCGGCACGACGAAAGTGATCGCGGAAACAGGGGTGGTATTCCTCGATTTGCCCGTGAACGCGCACCAGATCACGGTGCTGTCCCTGGGTTCAGGGAACATATCCAAGTCAAGCCTTACGGCGCTGGGCCTGGCCAGCGCGTATGCGCGAAACTGGCGCGGACTGGGTATGGGTTCGGTCGTGCTGGCCGATCGGCTGACGGACGGATTCTGGCCGAGGAAGAAAGGACTGCTGCTCGTACTCGCCGCCACCTTTCTCGTCAGCATGGTCACGGCGTTGGCTTACTCGATACAGTCGGGCTATGCAATAGGAGCATATAACTTCGGAGGCGGGGCGTTCGACGGGCTCAACAAGAACTACTACGACGAGATTGTAACCTGGATGAAGAACCCACTGTCCCTGGGTCAGAACGAGCCCTGGTTCATGGCGGCCGGCGCGGCGATCTTCCTGTTGCTGCTGAAACTCCGGCACTGGCTGGTCTGGTGGCCCCTCGCCCCGGTGGGCTTCGCCATCTGCTTCGCGAGCAATATCCGGGACTCGATCCTGTCCGTCTTCCTCGCCTGGCTCGCCAAGTTCATCCTGCTGAAGGTCGGGACCAGCACCTACCGCACGGGCCAGCGGTTTTTCCTGGGCATCCTGGTCGGTTACACGCTGGGCATCGTTCTTTCGTTCTTTGTGGATGCCCTGTTCTATCCCGGACAGGGCCACATGATACACGACTGGTAGCAGGCGGAAATGAACTCGAACCCGGCGGACCGCATGGGCTGACGGACCGCATGGACCGCGCAAGACCACGGATTTAATCGGGGTGTACCGGCCGCTAAAACGTGCTCTTCGCCGTCGTCAGGGGACACCAGCGCGAGGCCTGCAGCCAGTGCAGCAGCGTGCGCAGGGCTTCCGGCGTGCCGATCTGTTCGAGTGCAACGGCGGCATGCCCCTGTACATACCGGTTTTCATCGTAGCACGCATCCGCAAGGTCTTGAATGGCCGTCTGAGCCTCGACTCCGAATCGGGCCAGCGCATAGGCGGTTCTGGACCGAACCTGCTCATCCTCGTCCTTCATCATACCGATCAGCGCGGGAACGGACGAATCCGCGGCCAGCTTGATCTGGCCCAGTCCATCGGCCACGTTCTGCCGGACAAATGGCGATGGATCGTCTGTATGGCCCGCGAGGTGTCCCGCAACCGATGGGTTGTGGTGCCGGATGTCTCCAAGGGCGTAAACCGCGTAGCCCCTGACGCGTTCGTTTTCGTGTCCGAGCAGGGAGATCAGCGGTTCGACTGCGGCGGTACCCAGCGCGCTTAGTCCGTAGCACGCTTCACGCCGGACCTCATCCCTTTCGTGTTGCAGCGCTTCGAGGAGATGTGGTAGCGCGGATTCTCCGCACTCCGCCAGGCTATAGGCCGCGTGCAAACGCTTCTGTTCGAGTTCATGCGTCAGGTCCCGGGCGTGCGCCTCGACGTGTTCCTCGCCTTCCCGCCTGGTTCCCGCAGACCCGTTTCCAGCAAGCCAGTGCCACATGTTCCGCCACATGGCGCTCCGGGAATCGTCCGACAGGTCGCCCAGGTCGATTTCGTCTCGTTGATTGTTCCAGCTGGGGCGGTCCGGCTCCGACATTCTCGTAAACTGGAATTTCATCATATAGCGTACCTTGTCCGTCGCGTTCGGAAACGCCCGGTGCCAGAGGTCGAAGTGTATGATGGTAATGGTTCCCGCCTCGCCGCACGCGGGGAATCCATCTGGGACCGACCCGTTCCCTCCGACGGTCTCTTCGCGGGACTCGAAGTAGTGGCTGCCGGGTATTACCCCCGTCGGCCCGATTTCCACCGGGGTGTCCTGGGGGTAGTACATGGCCATGATCCACCGCGGATGGTGATCCCGCACCTTGGTATAACCCCAGTAACTGTCCTTGTGCCAGTTGCCTCCACGGCTGTTCGGCGGGTTCACGTGCGGGTGGCGGTGAGCGTGCATGACGTAGTCCGGTCCGAGCAGGCTGGTCAGCGCGCCTTGAACGGCAGGATCGTCGTAGACCTGTTGGATCTCGGGCACACGCGGCAACAGGTTGTTTCCCGGATTCCCGTCATCGTCGATGATCGCCTTCGTCTTCTCATAAATCCCATCGTGAAGCGCGACCGGCTGATCCACGTTGATCACGTGGTAGCCGTTTACGATAAAATCGCGCATGGCGTCGTCATCGAACAGGTAGGATCTGTCCACCATGAATCACTGCTCCTTTCTTGCACAGCGGCCGGTCCTGACGGTCATCATGACAGGCCTTCTGTGGTTCGTTCGAAATCCGATTTCTGGTCCAGCCACTGGTTCAATCATCAGTAAAGCAGACCGCCATATCTTCAAGAAATGCCTGGGGTTTCACTGTTTTGAAATGGTTTCCAATCCATGGACCGCATGAGATTTCCAACGCGTGGTTCCTAACCGTTACGCCTTGCGGAAGACGATCCAGGCTCTCCCGGATGACGTCCGCCGCGGAACCCGATGCGCGGACTTCCAGGTTCCCGTCCACGCAGTCGTAATACCAGACTGATTTCAGCCTGCCGCTCAACAGTTTATACGCGTAATGCGAAAGCGGATTCTCTACGGAACCCGGCATGAACGAAGCCGGCCAGCATACCCGGTTGACCTGGTGTCTAAACAACGCCTCGATCATACATTCCGGAGTCGCCGGGCAGAGATGCCAGTTGGTCTCCGGCCAGACGTCCAGCCATCCCCAGGCGCTTCCCATCTCCCCGATGGACAGGTCCAGATCCCCGCTTCGCGTGCGAACCCGCGCCTCCCGCCCTCCGATGAAGGCATGGTGCAGTGGATAGTCGAAGAATACGTTCCCTTTCGACCGGAGCCGATCGTAGAACCCGGTCGCCAGGCCCAGGACGGCAGCGCACAGCCCGAGCACACCGTCTTCCAGCCGGGGGCAAACAAATCCCACGCGATCCTGTGGATGGTAATCGGGATACACATCGGAAAACGATGTGTCCACCGGCCCGGTATCCTGCAGCCGGAGATACTCGAAATCCGATTGCGTTATGCGATCGCTGGTATGCAATACGCCCCCGTAACAGGGGTACAGAATCGATGGAGGATTCGCCGCGTAATTTCCGTGCTTCCGATTCATGCGTCAAGCAGAATCTCACCAGCCTCAGGCGGTATTCACGACCGCTTCAGGACTCGCGTCCAATTTCAATTCGACCATCTCGATACCGGATTCTTCCACCAGCCAGTCATACACTTCCTCAATGGATTTCGTGTAGGTGTACCGCTCCGCATAAACAACCCGGCGAATCCCCGCCTGGATGGACTTTTTAAGACAGCCCAGGCAGGGTTTGTTGGTGGCGTAAAGCGTTGCGCCGCTCGTGGACGAACCGTGACGCGCGGCGAAAAGGATGGCGTTTTCCTCGGCGTGCATGCAGACACATTCGTCGAGGTTCGCCCCGGACGGCCCGTCCGAGTTGCATCGTTTGCATCCACCGTCGAAGCAGTTGGGTATGCCCATGGGGGTGCCGTTGTAGCCCGTGCTGGTAATGATCTTGTCGTTCACGATCACGGCGCCGACATGCCTGCGAATGCAATTCGAACGCGCCGAAACGGCATATGCGATGCGAAGGAAATACTCGTCCCAGGAGATTCTTTCCATTTACTGCTCCTTATTCGTCGTCTGATTCCCAGGTTGTGTCGATTATTGAACGGGAAGTTGCGGCGCTTCGTCGTCATGGTCCAATCAAGGCTGAACCGGCTTCTCCGCCGTAAGAGCGCCTTTCAGGTATCTCTTGTAGTACGAATGGATCAGGAACGTCGCCGGAAGCGCGATCAGCAGCCCCAGAATGCCCAGCAGCTTGCCCCAGACGGACAGGGAAAGCAGGATGACGGCCGGATTGAAACCGGTCACCTTTCCCATGATCCGCGGAACCAGTATGGCGTCCTGGATTACCTGCACGACGGCAAACACGGCAAGCACGAGACCCAGCATGATCCAGATACTCTCGCCCGCACCCAGCGACGCGATTATCGCAAACAGCACGGACGGAATGAGTCCCACGACCTGCAGGTAGGGCACCATGTTGAGCAGGCCGATAAAAAGGCCCAGCAGAATACCCATCGGCAGCCCGATCAACCAGAAACCCAGGGCGAAAAGCAATCCCACGATAAAGGCTATGAGGGCCTGGGCACGGAAATAGACCCGCATGGCCGTCGTGAAGTCGCATACCACGTTCAGCACCACCTGCCTGTACCGATCGGGGATCAATTCCTTCCACCCCTCGGTGATCTCGTCGTAATCCAGCAGGATGAAGACCAGGTAGAGCAATATGACGACCACGACCGCCAACCCGATCACAAAACTTATTGTGCCCGAAAACACACCCCAGATCCCAGGCAGTACCTGCTGAAAGAAAACTCTGATGTTTTCGAAGTTCAGCAGTTGCACGAGTTCCTCGAACCGGACGAGATCCGTGATGTAGGCCCGGATTTCCTCGGGCACGTAGTCCTGCAGCGCCGCCCGCCACTGATCCGTGTTCACCACTCCGGTCAGCAGATTTTGCATATGCACGATCTCGGAGACGACCATGGGGATCAGAATCGCCAGAAAAAGGACCACGCCGCCCAGGATTACCGTCAGGCTCAGCAGTACGGAGACGATCCGCTGTTTGAACGGCAGCTTCCGCTGCAACCAGGAAGTCAGTGGGTTAATCAGGTAGGCGAGCAGCAGCGCGACCGCGAAAGGGATGAGAATGTCGCTCACGTAGGCGATAAAGGCAATCAGCAGCCAGATCACTGCCGCGGCGATTGCGATCCGGACGACGCGGTCGAAGGTAAAGGTGTTTTCGGACATCATGGGCATGACCGGGAACAGCGCATGGATAGTGACAGACAAGCAGTGTAATCAAGTAGTCGCCGGGATGGAGGATGTCAAGCAAATACAAGAAGGTGGACTATCTCTTGACCTTCCTTCGCCGGCGGGTCTATATTGACCGCGCATCAACGGTACAAACAGTCCAGTTCCAACCAAACCGGGAAACAGTATGTTCAGGATACGCTCCGTCATGCTTCTGGCCGCGGCTACGCTGTCGCCGGCTTGTCTTATCCATGGTCAACACGCCAATTCGGTCGGTGTCGCCTTGCCCGCCGACGCGGCGCCGCCGGACCAGCAGGTTTTCCGCGTGATGAGTCCCGAACCGCGCAGCCTCGACATCCAGATCAACCTGTACGACGGCGAGTCCACGCTGCTGCCCTTCGAGACCCTGCTCATCAGAGACGAGTTGTGGCAGCCCATCCCGGCCGCCGCCACCGGTTACGACGTCTCCGACGACGCCCGGGAATGGACGTTCCATCTGCGTCCCGGCGCGCGTTGGAACGACGGCAGGCCCGTTACGGCCCACGATTTCGTCTACGCTTTCAGACGCATGCTCGATCCCGCCAACGCCAATCCCTACGCCTTCTTCTATTATGACATCATGAACGCGAAGGACATCAGTCTCGGAGATATCGAGGATCTGGCTCAACTGGGCGTCAGGGCCGTGGACGATCTCACGCTGCAGGTGCTTCTGGAGCGCGGCGCGCCCCATTTTCCCCACGTCGTGTCCTTCGGCCTGGCGTACCCCACGCCGCGATGGGCCGTCGAGAAACATGGCCGGAGATGGACCGAAGTCGAAAACATCGTGTCGAATTCCGGCTTCCGGATGGCCGAATGGGCGACCGGCAGCCACATGACCTTCGTGCCCGATCCCATGTACAACGGTCCCCACAAACCTTTGCTGGAGAAGGTCATTCATCCCTTCCGCTACGCGGCGGCGCAGACCGTCCTGGCCTACGAAAACAACGAAGTGGACGTGGAAACGGTAGACATCAACGACCTGGATCGAATCGAACGGCACCCGGTGCTCAGCCGGGAACTCGTCAGATCACCCGGAAGAACGACCTGGTACCT